>NZ_CP034072.1:5121207-5297604 GCF_003855255.1 Mycolicibacterium nivoides
GTGCCTCCACCCGCGGGTCACTCGGCGCCGGACCGGCCTCGACCACCGTGACAGTACAGCCAGGATCGCTGGAAAGCCGTTCAGCCAGAATTGATCCGGCGCTTCCGGCACCGATGATCAGGACATCACTCAACTGGGTTTAGCTCCGCAGCTGCGGCTTGAGCGCGCCAAGCTGGCGTTCCCGCACCACCCCGGTCCACAAGCCGATCCCGTAGGCCAGGTCGTCCAGACGCTTGAGCAGGATATGGGCCAGCAGGCCCACCGGTTTGGTGTCGTCGTCGGCGTTGCCGCGCCGGCTCGCCCAGTCGACCACACCGTCGAGCACCGCGGCCACCAGCACCGCGTGCCTGGCCCGCCGGAACAGCAGGGCGGCGATCAGGGCCACCGGCCAGTAGTGCCGACAGATCGCCGAACACAGCTGCAAGGCCGCCGACCACAATCCGCGCGCAGTCACCGCGGCGACCTCGGTGGGCTCCGTGTCGACGGTGCTGAGCGAGCGGGCGATGCGGCGGCCGGTGATGATCGCGATCACCACGGAGCCCAGATACCCGACGTATGACCCCATGGCCAGGAACAGCCACACCATCAACGTCCATCCGGAGATCACCACAGGGGCGGTCTTGCCCGGGTGCCGGACGCTCAACGGTGCCGCAGATGTGCCGTAGAAAGCCTTGCGGTTGAACCACTCTCGCAGATCTGTCCGATGGTCGTGGGCCACCAGCGCGATCGGCTCGTACCGCAGCCGGGCGCCGGACTCGACCAGGCGCCAGCAAAGGTCTACGTCCTCACCGGACTGCATGGTCTCGTCGAACCCGCCCACCGCGGCCAGTGCCGACCGCCGGCAGATGATGGCCGCGCTCGGGACGTAGGACACCGGGCCGTAGGGCACGACCGGTGCCTCGCGCACCCCGAGGTCCAACGACGAACGAACGGCCTCGTACCGGGCGACCACATTGTCGGCGGTGTGCAACCCGACGATGCGCGGCGCGACCAGCGCCACCGCCGGGTCGCAGAAGTGTCCGAGCAATGCCTCGAGCCATCCGCGCCGCGGCACCACATCGGAGTCGAGGAACGCCACGAAGTCGGTCTCCGACGCGGCCAGCCCGGTGTTGCGGGCGGCCGCCGGACCGTTGCTGCGGAGGTGGCGGAGCACCTGCACGTCGCAGTGCATTGCGGCGAACTCTGATTGCGCGACGGGAACCGCCGAGCCGTCGTCGACCACGATCACCCGCAGGCCCCGCAATGCCGCGATCAGCCGGTGCAGTCCGGATACATTGTCGCGCACCGGAATAACGACCGTCACGTCGCGGTGCGACGGCCCGCTGGGCGGACGGGGATGGGCGACCGTGGCGTCGAGCAAAGTCCGTGCCAGTTGCGCGCTCTGCGCGTCGTGCACCTCCAAGCGGCCACCGTTGAGCATGGTCTGCGCCGTCGGCGCCAGCCGCAGCAACCGGGTCGGCGACCCGCCGAGGAGGGCCGCGCCGGCCCCGAGCACCTTGACACGGCGATCCACCTGCACGGCAAAACCGTCGGGCAGCCTCGGTCCGGTCATGTCAGCAATCCGTTCCGGTCCGGCTGCCACCGCCGTATCCGGCCGGCGCAGCCGTTGACCATTTCAGCAAAGATACGCTCCCCCTCGGCAGCCGTGGCGGTTGTCGGGTCGCCGAGGACACCGACTTCGCTGACTGCCGCGATCCCGCCGCTGCGCATCGCGGGCATCAGCTCGGCCAGCGGGGCTGTGTTCCCCGCAGTCAGGTCGTCGGTCCAGACATCGCCGGGCGAAATATGTAGCAATACAGATGTTTCGGTATGCCCCGCATGCGCGTCGGCGCCCGCGGCGACGCACGGGGCCCAGCCAACATCGCGGCTCTCCCGGCGCAGCAGGGCCACGGCGCCCGCCAGCGCCTCCACATTCCCACCGTGACCATTGACGAAGACGAGTTTCGAGGCCCAGCTCGATGCGGACCTTCCGTACTCGACCAGCAACGACTGCAAAGCGGCGGTGCCGATGGACACCGTGCCGGGGAAGCCCTCGTGCTCGCCGCTGGCGCCGTAGTAGACGGGCGGCGCGACCATCCAGTCGCCGGCCGGACCGCCCTCGAGATGCTCGAGGACCCCGTGGGCGACGGCCGTGGCGATACGCGTGTCGGTGTCCAGGGGCAGGTGCGGGCCATGTTGCTCGGTAGAGCCCACCGGGATGATCAACATTGGCGACACGCTGCGTAGCTGTCTCGACGTTGAGTTCCCGAGCCCGCTGGGGAAAGCCACGTGCCGATCGTAGGCCGAATTCACCTACTGTGCGCCAATTGTTGGAGCACGGGCAGCAATTGATTTGCCTTAGCTTTCCCCACACCGGCCGTGAGCATCACGTACGTCTCTCCTGCCACCCCTGTCACGCCGCACCCCGACGCGCCCGGGGCAACCGTCAGGCGTCGGCGCGCGGAACGCCGAGGGTCCGGGTGAACCCTTCCGGAATCAGGATGTCGTCCGGCGTCAGGTCGTGGATCGAGGACTTGCCCAACCCGCGCAGCGCGGAGTCGATGCCACCGCTGAGGATGTCCAACACGTTCTCGACGCCCGCCTGGCCGTTGGCGGCCAGGCCCCACAGATACGCACGTCCGATCATGACGGCCCTGGCGCCGAGCGCCACGGCCTTGACGACGTCGCTGCCGCGGCGGATCCCGCCGTCCAGCAAAACCTCGACCTGGTCGCCCACCGCGTCGGCGATGGCAGGCAGGCAACGGATCGCCGCCGGGGTGCCGTCCAGGTTGTTACCACCGTGGTTGGACACCGTGATCGCCGAAACACCCGCATCCACCGCACGTTTGGCGTCATCGACGCGCACCATGCCCTTGAGCAGGAACGGTCCGCCCCACTGCTCACGCAGCCAGGCGATGTCCTCCCAGGTCGGAGGCGGGGTGCCCATCCACTGCCCGTAGGCCTCGAAGAACGTCGGCCCGGGCTCGCCGCGGCGGCCCTGGTTGGGCACGCGCAGGTCCGGCGGACGCAAGTGCTTGCCGAAGCTCCACAGCCAGCGGGGCTTCGTGAGCACCTCCGGGGACATCCGCAGCATCGTGCGCAGGTCCATTCGCTCCGGGATCTTCGGGCTACCCCAGTCCCGGCCGTGGCTGAAGCTCCAGTCCGTCGTGGCGATGAGCCCGACCGCCCCGGCGTCCTTGGCCCGCTGCACGCGCTCGGCGATCTCGTCGCGGGACCCGAGCCAGTAGATCTGGAAGAAGATCTTGTCGTTGACCGCGGTGACTTCTTCCATCGGCTTGCTGGCGAACGACGACAGCCCCATGGCGGTCCCGCGCGCCGCGGCGGCGCGGGCAACGGCGACCTCACCGTCGGGGTCCACCGCCTGAACGCCGGTCGGCGAGATGATCACCGGCATCGAAATGTCTTGCCCCATCACGGTTGTCGACATCTCACGCTTTTCGGTGGCACCCACCACGTGCGGCGCGAAGCCGAGCTCGGCGAACGACTCCACGTTGTCGGAGACCGTCACGCCCTTCTCGCTCGCAGAGATCAGCGACGAGTAGGCGGACTTGGGCAGCCGCTTCTTCGCCCGTTGCTGGGCAATGGCGACGGTCTCGAACCAGGTATCACGGGCCATGGCTTACACCGGACTTTCGTTACAGATTCGGGCGGGGGGCTTGGTCAGCAGCTTGAGTGCCACCGGCCCCTGCTTGGTACCGCGGGAGTGGTCACCGCTGGGCTTGGGTTTGGTGCGCTCCTGCGCCAGGGCCGGCTCGCCCCAGCCTTCGACGCACTCGGGGTCCGGCCCGTCCATCGGCAGACCGGTGAAGAACTTGGCCGCCATGCAGCCGCCGCGGCAGGCGTCGTAGTGCCCGCAGCCGCTGCAGGCGCCGGCCGACTGGGGCTCGCGCAGCTCGCGGAACAACGGGGAGTTCTGCCAGACGTTCTGGAATCCGGCCCCAAAACCGGCGTCTTCCAGGATGTTTCCGGCCAGGAACTTGTCGTGGATGGCGAACGGGCAGGCGTAGACATCGCCCACCGGGTCGATCAGGCACACCACCCGGCCGGCACCGCACAGGTTCAGCCCGGCCAGCGCACCGGGCTCACCCAGGCCCGACAGGTGGAAGAACGAGTCACCCGTGAGCACGCGCTCACCATGGGAGACCAGCCAGTTGTACAGCTGGCGCTGCTGGTCCGGGGTCGGGTGCAGCTCGTCCCAGACATCGGCGCCGCGGCCGGACGGGCGCAGCCGGGTGATCCGCAGCGTGGCGCCGTAGCGGTCGGCCAGCGCCTTGAACTCGTCGAGCTGGTCGACGTTGTGGCGGGTGACCACCACCGAGATCTTGGCATCGGAAAAGCCTGCGGCGGCAAGGTTTTCCAGCGCACGCACGGCCATGTCGAACGAGCCCTTGCCGCGCACCGCGTCGTTGACCTCGGCGTTGGCGCCGTCCAGGGAGATCTGCACGTCGACGTAGTCGCTGGCGGCGAGCTTCGCGGCGACCTCGGGCGTGATGCGCACGCCGTTGGTGGAGAACTTGACCCCGACGTGGTGCTCGGTCGCGTAGTCGACCAGTTCCCAGAAGTCCGGGCGCACAGTGGGTTCCCCACCGCCGATGTTCACGTAGAACACCTGCATGCGCTCCAGCTCGTCGATGATGTCCTTGCACTGCTGGGTGGACAGCTCGCGCGGATCCCGCTTGCCCGAGGAGGACAGGCAGTGCACGCACGCCAGGTTGCAGGCGTAGGTGAGTTCCCAGGTCAGGCAGATCGGGGCGTCGAGTCCGCTTTCGAACTGGTCGACGAGCCGTGGGACGGGCGTGCGCGCAGGCGCGGCAGAAGTCATTGTGAGTTCCCGGGGATGAGCATCTTCGAGGACACCAGCACGCTCAGCGCGTGCAGGTAGGGGCCTTGGTCGGAGTCGGCGATACCGGCCGCGCGGCACGCGGACCGGGCGTCGGGGTGATCAGCCAGAGAGTTGACCACCTCGACGACCGTCCGGTTCTTCAGAAACGACAGCTTGCGGGTTCCGAAGTGATACAGCAGGGCACCGAACGGCTCCGGCCGCACCGCCACCTGGTGGTGCAACCGCCAGCTGACATCCGGGTCGAATACGACGCCAGTGCGCCCAGCCGTATCGGCAACCTCTGCGGACACCGTCAGTAAACCCCGCACATACCGTCGATCGAGACCTCTTCGACGAGCGTCTCGGTGACGAGCTGGGTTTCGGTTTCAACCTGCGGGTTCTGATCCATGAATCGCACCTTTCCTGCAACTGTGGGTCTCGACAATTGTGACCTGAGTCGCAAGAATATGGCATCGAGTGCACAAATGGAAGGGCGGGTTTATGCGGCAGGCATCCGGGCCCCGGGTCGGTCGGCGCCCGTCCACCACGCAGGACCACATCACCGACGTCGCCCTGGCGCTGTTCGCCAGCCGGGGCTTCGACGAGGTCAGCGTCGACGACGTGGCCAAGGCGGCCGGCATCGCCCGGCGCACGCTGTTCCGCTACTACGCCTCCAAGAACGCCATCCCCTGGGGAGACTTCGACGCCCACCTGCAGCACCTGCGTGACCTGCTCAGCTCCCTGAGCACCGAGATCCCGTTGGCCGAGGCCCTGCGCGAGGCCCTGCTGTCGTTCAACACCTACGACGACCAGGAGATGGCCCAACACCGCCGGCGCATGCGGGTGATCCTGGAAACCGCTGAACTGCAGGCATATTCGATGACGATGTACGCCGGTTGGCGCGAGGTCATCGCGGCCTACGTGGCGCAGCGGATCGGAGCGGCACCCGCCGACCTGATGCCCCAGACCGTGGGCTGGCTCATGCTGGGCGTCGCGCTGTCGGCGTACGAGCACTGGCTCGCCGACGAGTCCGTCGCCCTGGCAGACGCCATCGGCGAGGCGTTCGAGGTGGCCCGGCCCGGGCTTGAGGCGCTAGCCCCGCGCTAGCTCGTCCCACACACAGGCCAGCGCCTCCGGACCTCGCGGGCCGAGCGGTTCGGCGAGAATGACGGGCGCCTGCGACATGAAACGCGGTGTGCCACCGCGATGTACGTCCGCCGCATGAGCCGTGAAGGGATGAAGCACATAGATGTCACCGGGCCGTCCGGTGGCGTGGGCCACCGGGCGGGCCCGGCTCGCCTCGTCCACCAGAGCACCGGCTTCGACGAAGTCGACCGGCTCCGGCCCGAGCACCCCGGCCACGTCGCGGTGCGAACCCACCCGGACACGCGTCGGCGCATCGTCGGGCCCCACCTCAGACAGCAGGGTGAGCACCAGAACGGTGTGCGGCCGGCCGCTGACCGCCCACTGACCTCCGGGCAGCGGGGTGTTGGCATCGACGTGCCAGCCCCGGTCCCGCGCGGGCGGATCTACGGGAAACCGGACCGGGACGTTGCCCAGCGAGCCCCGCGGCAGCCAACCGCCGGTTCCGCAGATCCCGTTCAGGGCGTCGGCCAGCGGGGCGCTGCCCACAACCTGCCCGAACGCGCCCGCGCCGGTCAGATCCGCCGTCCACACCACCGGGGCGGTCCACGATGCCGGGTCGTCCGCGGACAGCCCGATCTGCGTCCAGAGCAGATGCCTGGCCGCATCGGCGATTTCGGCGGGGACGGCCCCCTCGATCTTGACGAACCCGTCCCGCTTGAATGCGTCGACGTTCACCACGCCGACCACCATGACGCACGCGGCCCGACCGGGGCCAATGATTTTCCGGCGAAATTTGTTGGCCCAACCCCGTCGGAGTTCGGCCCCCGGCGGCGACGATAAGGGTGTGAGCGCCGAAACTGACGCTCCGCGGATACTGCTGAGGTGCTACGACGAGGCCCTGCCAGTGGTGTACGGCTACTTCGTACGACGCTGCGGTGACCGCGGAACCGCCGAGGACCTGACGTCGGAGACGTTCCTGGCCGCAATGGACGCGGCCCGCAGACCGTCGCCGCCGCCGATCTCGGTGCCTTGGTTGATCGGGGTGGCCAGGCACAAACTCGCCGACCATTACCGTCGGCGTCACGACCGGTTCACCGTGCCGGTGGCCGAGCTGCCCGAACCGGTGGATCCGGCGGATGACTGGGACGCCGAACTGGATCGAATTGTGGCCGAATCGGTTCTGGCCCGGCTACCCGAACAGCACCGCACGGTCCTCGTCCTGCGCTACCTCGATGACTGCTCGGTGCCCGAATGCGCCGAGCTGATCGGCCGCACGGTGCACGCCACCGAGGCCCTGCTGGTGCGGGCCCGCCGCGCCTTCAGGTCCCAGTACCCGACGGAGGGAGGGACGTCGTGATCAACAGCCACGATCCGCTGACCGTGCTGAACGGCAACGACCACCCGGTCTCCCCCGATCCGGCGTTCGCGGCCCGGCTGCGCGCGCGGCTGGAATCGGCCCTCACCCTGCCCACGCACGCCCAAGGAGTTGACATGAGCGGAACCGACACTGCCATCGCCGAACTGAACGAGCCCCCGGCCACCCCGGCTCCCCCGCGGCCCGCTGCGATCCCGTATCTGGCCGTACCCGACGCCCGCGCCGCCATCGCCTGGTACATCGAAGCCCTCGGGGCCGTACAGATCGGCGAACCGGTGGTGATGGACGACGGCCGTATCGGCCACGCCGAGCTCGAGCTGGGCGACGGGGTGTTCTACCTGGCCGACGAGTACCCGGAGTTGGGCCTGAAGGCGCCTGCACCACAGGCCAATTCGGTCAGCCTGATGCTGGCCGTGCCCGACACCGACGCGGTGCTGGAACGCGCCAGGAACCTGGGGGCACTCGTACAGCGCGAGCCCTACGAGAGCTACGGCACCCGCAATGCGGCGATCATCGACCCGTCCGGCCACCGCTGGATGCTGACCGGGGCGGCGACCGGAGCCGTCACCCCCATCCAGCACGGCGACGTCGGCTACGTCTCGGTCTGGGCACCCGATATCGCGCGTGCCGCCCGGTTCTACGGCCACGTGCTGGGCTGGACCTTTGACCCGGCCACCCGGCAGGTCACCAACACCGAACAGCACATCGGCATCTTCAACGCCGACGGTCCGCCCACCCTCTTCTGCTGCTACGCGGTGACCGATCTGGACGGGGCCCGCCAGGCCATCCTGGCAGGCGGCGGCCAACCCGGAGAGACCCAGGAGTTCGACTTCGGCACCGTGCTGGACGCCACCGACCCGGCCGGAACCGCCTTCGCGGTGTTCCAGCCGACCTCCGTCATCCCCCGCCCCAAGCTCAATGGTGCTGGGCCGGGCGAGCTTTCGTACATCACCTATGAAGTGCCCGACTCGACGGCGTTCAAGGCGTTCTACAGCCGGCTGTTCTTCTGGACCTTCGAATCCGGCCGGATCGACGACGGCTGGGGGGTACAGGGCAGCCAGCCGATGTCAGGGATGGCCGGCGGCGCCGCACAGGCTGTGACCGTGCCGATGTGGACGGTCGCCGATATCGATGCCGCGGTCAGCCGCGTCGGCGAGGCCGGCGGCACCGTGTTGCAGCAGCCGTCACGACAGGACTACGGGCTGATGGCCGAGTGCACCGACGACCAGGGCGGCCGGTTCTACCTCGGCCAGTTCTAGAGCGAGTTGGGTGCGTTCAGCGGCGCCCACCGCCGCCAAACGCACCCAAATCGCAGGAAAGTCAGCCCAGGACGTCGGAGATGGGGGCGCCTGCGGCGATCTTGCCGCGGGCCTTCATCACCTTGCCGGGCATGCCGCCGCCGACCACACCGACCACGACACCGTCGCGCTCGTAGAAGGCCAGGAACTTGCGGCCGTCGTCCTCGACCACGTGCACGACATCGTCGGCCTCGGGCTCGCCCAGGCACTGGATCTTGACGTCGTACTGATCGCTCCAGAAGTACGGCACCGACACGACGGGTGAGGCCTCCTGGCCCAGGATCGCCGGCACCATGGCGCGCGCCTGATCCGCGACGTTGCTCCAATGCTCAACGCGCGCTTGGTCACCCACGTGATCGCGCCACGATGCGACATCTCCGATGGCCCACACTCCCGCCGCACTGGACCGGCCGACCTCGTCGCACACCACGCCGTTGTCGAGCTCGATCCCGCTGCCCTCGAGCCACTCGACCGCCGGGTGCGAACCGATACCGACCACCACAAGATCGGCGTCGAGCTCGGTGCCGTCACCGAGCACCACCTGCTCGACCTTGTCGGTGCCGCGTACCTCGGACACCCCGACACCACAGCGCACGTCGACGCCTTCGGCCTGGTGCAGCCGGGTCACCAGGGCGCCGATCTGCTCGCCCAGCACCGAGGCCAGCGGTGTCGGCTGAGGCTCCACCAGCGCCACCTCGACACCCAGCTTGCGCAGGCTCGCGGCCACCTCGCAGCCAATGAAGCCCGCTCCGACCACCACGGCGCGCTGGGCCTTGCCGGCGTGTTCGCGCAGGGCCATGCTCTCGTCGTAGGACCGCAGCACGTGGATGCCGGCCAGATCGCCGAAGGACCGGATGCGCTTGGGCACCAGTCCGGTGGCGATGACGAGCTCGTCGTAGGCCACGTCGCTGCCGTCGGCCAGCTTCAATGTCTTGGCGGCGGTGTCCACCGATTGCGCGGCAGAGCCGAGCCGCAGCGTGATGTCGTTCTCGGCGTAGAACTCGGCCGGCTTGAGCGTGACGTCGTCGGTCTCGGCACGCAGCACTTCCTTGGAGAGTGGCGGCCGGTCGTAAGGGAGATGGTCCTCGTCGCTGACGATCGTGATGGGCCCGGCGTACTCCGACCGGCGCAGCTGTTCGGCCGTCCGGGCCGCAGCCAAGCCGCCGCCGACGATGACGATGCCCGCCGCTGATCCCGTTGAAGTAGTCACGTGGGGTTTTTACACGATCGGGGTTAAGCGTTGTAGGGCACCCTACGTTTGCGCAGGCCGATGACCTACCGCCGATTCTGCTCCTCGCGTGCGCGGCGTCACGACCGGCCCCGGTCTATGACGTTGGTGAGCACCACGATGCTCTCGCTGCGCTCGATTCGAGCTGTTGAGCGGATGCGTTCCAGGGCCTCTTCGAGGTGGCGCATGTCGCGCGCCAGCACGTGCAGGATGGCGTCGGCGGTACCGGTCACCGTAGCCGCACTGACCACCTCTGGGATGTCGATCCAGGCCGCGCGCAACTGATCCGGCGAGATGGTGCCCTGGCAGAACACCTGCACATATGCCTCGGTACTCCAGCCGAGCACATTGCGGTCGACCACTGTGGTGAAGCCGCGGATCACCCCGTCGGCGACCATGCGGTCCACCCGCCTCTTGACCGCGGGCGCCGACAGGTTCACCCGCTGCCCGATCTCGGCGAATGTCGCCCTGGCGTGCTCGGTGAGTTCGGCCAGAATCCGCTCGTCTGTGTCGTCCAGACGTTCCACATCGACCTCCACGCAACAAAACGTCGTCAGCTCACGGTTTCTGCAATATATCCCTGCATATCACGCAACAAGAAGCGATTGATTGCGCTGTCGGCACTTCATATCGTCGATTCATGACGATTTTCGACGAAGTCGTGCACGACACCGTGCCCCAAACCGGCGGCGCGCCAGCGCCCACACGGACCGCGACGAACCGCCACTACGCCATGACCGCTCCCGAGTACTTCACCGTCGAATACGCCATCAACCCGTGGATGGACACCTCCACGCCCGTGGACACCGCGCTCGCACTGGACCAGTGGGACACGCTGCGCCGGGTGTACGCCGAGCTCGGCCACACCGTCGAGCTGGTGACACCGCTCGACGGCCTGCCCGACATGGTCTACGCCGCCAACGGAGGTTTCCTGGTCGGGGACACCGCAGTGGTGGCCCGCTTCGCCTACCCGCAACGGGCCGGCGAGGCCGATGCCTACGCCGAATGGATGGCGGCGGCCGGATATCGGACGGCCCGCACCGACCACGTCAACGAAGGCCAGGGCGACCTGCTGCTCGTCGGGTCGAACCTGTTGGCCGGATACGGTTTTCGCACCGACCGGCGCGCCCACGACGAGATCGCGGCCATCACCGGTCTGGACGTGACCAGCCTGGAACTCGTCGACCCCCGCTTCTATCACCTCGATACCGCACTGGCCGTGCTCGACGACTCGACGATCGCCTACTATCCCCCGGCCTTCAGCGACAACGCCCGCCGGCGAATCGGCGAACTGTTCGGCGACGCCATCGAAGTGGGCTCGGCCGACGCCTACGTCCTCGGTCTGAACGTGGTGTCCGACGGCCGCCACGTCGTCATGCCCGCGGCCGCCACCGGATTCGCGGGCCAACTGCGCCGGGCCGGATTCGAGCCGATCGGTGTCGATCTGTCCGAACTCCTCAAAGGCGGCGGATCCGTCAAATGCTGCACCCTGGAGCGGCATCCATGACCATGCTGGACAGTGTGGACAATCAGGCCACCCCGGATTCCGCGACCGAATCGGCGATCGCACTCGACGATCGCTATGTCGCCCACAACTACTCACCGCTGCCGGTCGTCGCGGAAACCGCAGAGGGGGCGTGGATCACCGATGTGACCGGCCGGCGCTACCTCGATTGCCTCGCCGCCTATTCGGCCGTCAACTTCGGCCACCGCAATCCCGAGATCATCGCCGCCGCGCACGCCCAACTGGACCGGCTGACCCTGGTGAGCCGCGCCTTCCACTCCGACCGGCTCGGTCCGTTCGCGCAGGCATTGGCCGAATTGTGCGGCAAAGACATGGTGCTTCCGATGAACAGCGGCGCCGAGGCTGTCGAGAGCGGCATCAAGGTGGCCCGCAAATGGGGAGCCGACGTCAAGGGCGTGCCCGCCGGAGAAACGAATATCGTCGTGGCGCAGAACAACTTCCATGGTCGCACCACCACGATCATCAGTTTCTCCGATGACGAGTCCGCGCGCCGGGGCTTCGGCCCCTACACACCCGGGTTCCGCTCGGTGCCGTTCGGCGACCACCGGGCGCTCGCCGACGCGATCGACGCGAACACCGCCGCGGTGCTGATCGAGCCGATCCAGGGAGAGGCGGGCATCATCGTCCCGCCCGCGGACTTCCTGCCCCGGGTCCGCGAGATCTGTACCCGCAACAACGTGCTGATGATCGCCGACGAGATCCAGTCCGGCCTGGCCCGCACCGGACGCACCTTCGCCTGCGAACACTGGGATGTGGTTCCCGACGTGTACCTGCTCGGCAAGGCTCTGGGCGGTGGCGTGGTACCGCTGTCCGCGGTGGTGGCCGACCGCGACGTACTCGGCGTGCTGCACCCCGGCGAGCACGGCTCCACCTTCGGCGGCAACCCGCTGGCCACGGCCATCGGCACCACGGTCGTCGGCATGCTGCGCCGTGGCGAATTCCAGCTCCGTTCAACCCAACTCGGGGAGCATCTGCACGACCGGCTCACCGGGTTGATCGGGCACGGGGTGACCGCCGTGCGAGGCATGGGCCTGTGGGCGGGGGTGGACATCGACCCGGATCTGGGCACCGGCAAGCAGCTCGGCCTCGCGTTGGCCGATCGCGGTGTGCTGGTCAAGGACACCCACGGCTCGACCCTGCGGTTCGCCCCGCCCCTGGTGGTGACCGCCGACGAGCTCGACTGGGCCGTTGACCAATTCGCTGACACCCTGACCGAGGCGCACCGATAATCGGTTGATCGGCACCAAGGAGGCACCATGTCCGCCCCAGCCAACAGCTTGACCGGCCAGATGTTGCGACGAAGGCCCGTTCTCGGTGCTCCGGTCGCGCACGGCGCCTCCGACCACCTCCGACGAAGTATCGGCACGTTCCAGCTGACGCTGTTCGGCGTCGGCGCGACGGTCGGCACCGGCATCTTCATCGTGCTGCAGCAGGCCGTGCCCAAAGCCGGTCCCGCAGTGCTGGTGTCGTTCGTGGTGGCCGGCATCGCCGCCGGGTTGTCGGCGATCTGCTATGCCGAAATGGCGGCGGCCGTACCGGTTTCGGGCTCCACCTACTCCTACGCCTACACCACGATGGGCGAATTCATCGCGATGGGCGTCGCGGCCTGCCTGCTGCTGGAGTACGGCGTGTCCATGTCTGCGACCGCGATCGGCTGGAGCGGCTACCTCAATCAGCTGCTGGACAACTGGTTCGGTTGGCGGTTGCCGCACGCACTGTCCGCGGCACCGTGGGGCGACAACCCCGGCCTGATCAACCTGCCCGCAACGGTCCTGATCATCATGTGCGCCCTGCTGCTGATCCGCGGCGCCAGCGAGTCCGCGGCGGTCAACACCGTCATGGTGATCCTCAAGCTCGCCGTGCTCGGCATGTTCGTGGCCATCGCGTTCACCGCATTCACCACCGACCATTTCGCCGGGTTCTGGGAAAAGGGATTCGCCGGGATCACCGCCGCCGCCAGCACCATCTTCTTCACATTCATCGGCCTGGACGCCGTGTCCACCGCCGGCGACGAGGTGAAGAACCCGCAGAAGACCATGCCGCGGGCGATCCTCGGGGCCCTGGTGGTCGTCACCAGCATCTACATCCTGGTCGCGTTCGCCGGCCTGGGCACCCAATCCGCCGACGAATTCGGTTCCGACGAGCAGTCCGAAGCCGGACTGTCGGTGATGCTCACCAACATCCTGCACGGGCAGACGTGGGCCAGCAGCATCCTCGCTTTCGGCGCGGTGATCTCGATCTTCTCGGTGACCCTGGTGGTGATGTACGGCCAGACCCGCATCCTGTTCGCCATGGGCCGCGACGGCCTGCTGCCGCCGATGTTCGCAAAGGTGAACCCGCGCACCATGACTCCGGTGAACAACACCATCGTCGTCGCGGCGGTGACCGGCACCCTGGCCGGGTTCGTGCCGCTGGACTATCTGTGGGATCTGGTCTCGATCGGCACGCTGGTGGCGTTCATCGTGGTGTCCATCGGCGTGATCCTCCTGCGGGTGCGGGAGCCGGACCTGCCGCGTTCCTTCAAGGTTCCCGGCTACCCGGTGACGCCGGTCCTGTCCGTGTTGGCCTGCCTGTTCGTGCTGTACGGCCTTCCGCGCATCACCTGGCTGTGGTTCAGCATCTGGGTCGCGCTCGTCCTCGCGTTCTACCTGCTGTGGAGCCGGCATCACAGTGCTCTCAACGACGGCGGCGACGGATACATCCCCGGTGCGGCGGCCGGTGAGGACGACGTGATGACCACCCCCGGCGCCGAGGAGACCCGATGACCGTCGTCGTCGGGTATCTGGCCGGAAAGGGCGGGGCATCGGCACTGCACCTCGCGGTCGGTGCGGCCCGCACCCTGAACACCTCGCTGGCGGTGGCCACCGTCGTCCCGCGTCCATGGCTGAACCCGTCACCGGCGCGCGTCGACGCCGAATATGCCGAGTACGCAGCACAGTTGGCAGCATCCTCGGCCGAACAGGCACGGCAGCACGTGTCCGCACTCGACGATCGCCTCGACGTCAGCTTCCACAAGTTCGCGCACCGCTCGGTATCCGGCGGACTGCTCGAAGCCGTTCACGAACTCGGCGCGGAGGTCCTCGTTCTCGGCTCGGCATCAGACGGCCAATTGGGCCAGGTGGTGGCGGGCTCGACCGCGGATCGGCTGCTGCACTCCTGCCCGGTCCCGTTGGCGATCAGCCCGCGCGGCTACCGCAGGCCGAAATCCGGTGCGCTGGCACGCATCACCTGCGCCTACCCGGGCTCTCCCGAAGCGGTGGCGGTGGTGCGGCAGGTGACCGACCTGAGCCGAAGACTGGATACACCGCTGCGCGTGGTCACCTTCGCGGTCCGGGGACGCAACATGTACCCGCCGACCGTCGGGCTGCACGCCGAGGACGCGATCCTGCAGGAATGGACGAAACAGGCCCAGCAGGCACTGACCCGGTTGAAGGACGAAAAGGTCATCGGCGACGACGTCGAACTGCAGGTCGTCACCGGCAACGACTGGAGTGACGCACTCGATGCCATCGACTGGCTCGAGGGTGAGATCCTGGCGATCGGAACCTCACCAGGCGGCGCGGTCGCCCGGGTTTTCCTGGGCTCGCATGGATCGAAGATCCTGCGGCACAGCCCGGTTCCGGTTCTCGTCCTCCCGGGCTGACCGCTCCGGAACCGTCAGTACTTGAGCACACCCCGGTCGACGGCGATCTGGCTGCCCGACAGGGTTGCCGAGTTGTCACCGGCCAGGAATGCCACCACGTCGGCGACCTCCTCTGGCGCCATGAACGCCGCGAGTCCCTCGTTCTTGCCGTCCGTCACCTTGTGATAGGGCATCGGCGCGAAACTGTGCAGGTAGCTCGGGTACTTGGAAAAGACCTCGGCCATTGCCTCCGGTTCGATCATCGGAGTGTCGATCGAGTACGGATGGATCGAGTTGACCCGAATTCCGAACTCCCCCACCTCAAGTGCCAGAGCGTTGGTCAACGCGACCAGCCCGTGCTTCGAGGCAGAGTAGTGGCCGTTGCCCGGCGTGGCCTTGAGCCCGGCCGAGGAGCTGACGATGATGATCGAGCCGCCGTTGCCGGCCTCGATCATGGCGGGCACCGCGGCCCGGATGGTCCGCCAGGTGCCGTTCAGGTTGACATCGATGATGGTGTCGAACTGCTCGGGCGACATCTCGAACAGCCGTCCCCAGCTGAGCACCCCGGCATTGGCGACCACGATGTCGAGCCGGCCGAACTGCTCGACGCCATCGGCCACCACCTGCTGCTGGGCGGCCAGATCGCGGATGTCGACCTCGCGCGCGAGCACCTTGCGGCCCGCGGCCTCCACGGCCGAGACCGTCTCTGCCAGATCCTCCGATGTCGCGGCCGGGTAGGTGATCGAGTCGTCGACGGGCCGGCAGACATCGATCGCGATGATGTCGGCACCCTCGTTGGCCAACCGCACCGCGTGCGCGCGCCCCTGGCCGCGTGCAGCGCCGGTGACGAATGCCACCCGGCCTTCCAGTGTTGCGTTACCTGCAGCCATGCCAGGGTCCTTTCAGTGAGTCTGGCCACAGGCTAACAGCAGAAGTAGAACGTGTTCCTGGACTCCTACCACTCAATGGGATCCCGGATGATCGGGCAGGTCATGCAATGCCCGCCACCTCGGCCGCGACCCAGCTCAGCACCGACGATCGTGATCACCTCTACGCCCGCCTTGCGCAGCAGAGAGTTGGTGTGGGTGTTGCGGTCGTAGGCGAACACCACCCCCGGTTCGACAGCCACCAGGTTGTTTCCGCTGTCCCACTGCTGACGTTCCGAGTCGTAGGCGGTGCCGCCGGTCTCGACGACCCGGAGCTTCGGCAGGCCCAGCGCGGCCGCCACCACGTCGATGAACGGTTTGGATTCCGGCACCACCTCGACACCCGGCTCGGTATCGCTGGGCAGCAGGGTGAACGCGACGATGCCGTTGACGATCTCCGGGTAGATGGTCACCACATCGCGGTCAGCGAAGGTGAACACCGTGTCCAGGTGCATCGCCGAACGCAGCTTGGGCATGCCGGCGACGATCACCTTCTCGGCCGCACCGCCGGCGAAGAGTTCGGCGGCGACCTGGGTGATCGCCTGCCGCGAGGAGCGTTCACTCATGCCGATCAGCACCACGCCCTTGCCCGGAATCAGCACATCACCGCCCTCGAGAGTGGCTTGGCCCCAGGACTTCTCCGGGTCGCCCCACCACACCGTCGAACCCACGTAGTCGGGATGGAACTGGTAGATCGCCTTCATCAACAAGGTTTCGTCGTGCCGAGCCGGCCAGAACAACGGGTTGAGCGTCAGTCCGCCGTAGATCCAGCAGGTGGTGTCGCGGGTGTAGAGCGTGTTGGGCAGCGGCGG
This sequence comes from Mycolicibacterium nivoides, assembly GCF_003855255.1. Classification (NCBI taxonomy): domain Bacteria; kingdom Bacillati; phylum Actinomycetota; class Actinomycetes; order Mycobacteriales; family Mycobacteriaceae; genus Mycobacterium; species Mycolicibacterium nivoides. The sequence continues at coordinate 5,137,902 of NZ_CP034072.1, forward strand.
CATCAGATATTCGTTGACGCCGGTGTCCTCGCGGGCCAGGGCCAGGTATCCGGAGCGGACCTCGGCGGGCAGATCCCGGGTGGACAGCCCACCTATGAGGAATTCGGTGAGCCGGCGCTCCGGAAGCGAGTCAAGGAACCCACGGGTGTCGTCGACCAGCCCGACGCCCACCTCGTTGGCCACGATCTTGCGGTCAAGCAGCCACGCCTTTGCCTCGGGGATCTCGATCGTCTCGGTCAGCAGGTTGTGGAGTTCGACGACCTCGACCCCCCGATCGCGCATCTTGTCCATGAAGTCGAAGTGGTCGCGGCGCGCGTTCTGCACCCACAGCACATCGTCGAACAACAGGTCGTCGCAGTTGGTCGGGGTGAGCCGTTCATGGGCCAGCCCCGGCGAGCACACCAACACCTTGCGCAGCTGCCCGACCTCGGAGTGCACGCCATACGTGGCAGACGGATTCGGCATCATCTTCCTTTCACGATGTGTGGCACTAAATCTGAATCTGACCGGTGACCAGACCCGCTATTCCGGCCACCGCGCCGAGCAGGATGACCACGAACAGCACCGCCTCCGGCGGCGAGAACACCCTTAGGCTGCGCTCACGGCGGGCCATCACATACAGAACGGCACCGGCCGCGTACAGGATGCAGGACAACAGAAGGTGATCGAACCCGGCCGCGTACACCAGGAACAGCGTGTAGAACGTGGCCAGCCCCGCCACCACACCGTCGGCGAGCAGGGATTTGCGGTCCTCGTACGTCTCGCGGGTCACGACCAGTTTCAGCGCGTAGCCGGCCGCCAAGAAGTAGGGAATCAGAGCGAGAGCCGCGGTGAGGTCCAACATGAAATCCAGTGCCTCGGAGGTGAACAGCAGCAGGATGAGCAGCAGCTGCACCAGGCCGCCGGCCATCACCAGTGCCGTCACGGGCGCACCGTGGTTGTTGGTCCGTGCCAGGAAGCGTGGCATGTCCGCGGATTTGGCCGGGATGTAGAGAATCTCGGCAGCCATCAGCGTCCAGGCCAGATACGCCCCCAACACCGAGAGCACGACACCTACCCGGATGAACACCGAACCCCATGGACCGACAATGGATTCGAGCACCGAGGCCATTGACGGCTGGTTGACGGCGGCGAGTTCAGACTGCGGCAAGACGCCGTAGGACACCAAGGTGACCAAGGCGAAAACCGCGAGTACGGACAGAAATCCGATGACCGTCGCCCGGCCGACGTCCTCGCGCTTCTTCGCGTACCGCGAATACACGCTGGCTCCCTCGATGCCCATGAACACGAACACCGTGATGAGCATCGTGCCCTTGGCCTGTTCGAACACCGAGGCCGACGGACCGCCCTCCGCCTTCCAACCGCCCCAGAAGTTGTCGGCGAACACCCCGGCCTTGAACGCGACGAGTGCGATCACGATGAACACCAGGATCGGAACGACCTTGGCAACCGTCGCAATCCGATTGATCACCGCCGCTTCCTTGACGCCGCGCAGGATCAGGTAGCAGAACAGCCACACCCCCACCGACGAGACCAACACCGCCAGCACGGTGCTGCCATCGCCCAGTTGCGGGAACAACGCACTGGTGGTGGCCATGATGAGCACCCAGTACGACGCGTTGCCCGCACACGCCGATGCCCAGAATCCGAACGCCGAGTTGAAGCCGACGTAGTCGCCGAACCCGGCCTTGGCGTACGCGAAGATTCCGGCGTCCAGTTCGGGCTTGCGGGTAGCCAACCGCTGGAATACGAACGCCAGCATCAGCATTCCCGTACCGGCGATGGCCCAGGCGATGATCGCGCCCAGCACCCCGGACTCCGCGCCGAACCGCCGGGGCAGCAGAAACACCCCCGAGCCGACCATCGATCCGACCACCATCGCGGTCAAGGTCGGCAGGCTGACCTTCTCGCTCACCCCACCGGTCTTCGGTTCAGTCGCTGTCATGTCTCGTCTTTCGCTGTCTGCTGGACGGAGCCTGGACGATCGTGAATCCGGTCAGAGATCGGCGATGATCTGCTGTCGCTTCGCCGTGTACTCGTCTTCGCTGATGGCGCCCGTCGCACGCAGCGTTTCCAGTTCCTGAAGGCGTTGCGCGGTCGACGGCGCGGGCGGTGCGAGGAAAGGCGCCGAAGGCGCGCCTGGATCCGATGCGGCCACCGACGTGGTCGGCGCCTGCTGCGCGGCCGATGAGCGCTCGCGCGAAGAGTATGTCGCCGCGCGCCGCACCACCGCCTGGACCTGTTCGCGGACGGCGGGATTGGCCCGCAGGTCGATCATGTTGTTGATGCCGATGCCGTGTGCCTTGAGGATCTGCAGGATCTCCATCAGCGGGCCGGACTGACCGGTGAGGTCGTAGGTCTTGTTGTCCTCGGCGATGGTGAACGTCGCAGGCATCAGACCGCTGACCAGACTGCTTCTCTCCCAATCGATCCGGTATTCGTTGGTGGTCGGGTCCACCAGGGCGACCAACTTGCGGTTGGTGATCATCGGCAGCCGCGACACCGAGGCGAGCACACGGTCCTGACTCGCGAACGGCGCGATTCCGGGCCCCGAGATCTGCAGATCCAGCTTCACCAGCGGCTGCTCATTGATGCGGGTGTTGGTCTCGTGAATGCCGGCGACCTGGGCCAGGGCCAGCACCCCGACCTGTTCGAGCTTCTCGTTCTGCGCCGCCGACTTCGTCCCGGCCGCGGTGAGCCCCAGTGCGATCAGGACATCGATCGCGGTGATCAACAGCCCTACCCAGAACATCCACTTCATCATCGGATCACCGCCGCTGACGAAGTAGATGGTCAGGAAGATCGGACCGACGATGCCACACAACAGCACGAAGGACTGAATGCGCACGTACCGCCAGAATGTGGACACCGCAGGCTCCTGTCGTCGGTTGGGCGCCATCAGATTAACGCCCGAGACCACTCAAATCAGGAGTGAACGACTCCATCCGCCGAGCCACCCGTCGGCACCACCTGCTGCTGCATCGGTGACGGGCCGAGCATCCGGTACAACGGCCACGTCCACCGGTATCCCCCAGCGGCCGATCGGGCGTAACTGGTGTGCACAGCGATCGCGGTGGCGGTCACCTCATCGGCGTCCTCGTCGTAGTCGCAGACCGCATCGCCGCGATCGCACACGCTGATCGTGCGACTGCCGACCGATACCGGCAGCGGGGCCGGAGCGTGGGCCAGGATCGGCCAGTCCTGCGCGACGCCCTTACCGGTTCCCGGCAACGCGGTCGCGGTGCCCAGGTTGACTGTGGGGTCGGCGGGCAACCGGTCGCCGTCGGCGACCAACAGCGCGGCGGCCAGATTGGGGCTCGTCGACAACGCGGCCAGGTTGCGGTGGACCACCATCGCGCCCTGCGAGTAGCCGGCCAGGACGACCTCGCTGGCCGGGCACTGCTGGGTGAAGGCCGCGTACTGGTTCGCCAGCGCCGCCACCCCGGCGTCGACACTGCTCATGAAGCCGCCCCAGCCCAGCAGGTCCCCGTCGGCCGGTACCGGCGCCGCGGGGTAGACCACGGCCTCGGCGGTCATGGTTCGGCCGTCCTGCTGCACCCACCTGGACAGGTCGCTCAGGGAGTTGTAGACCACGCGGCCCATTCCGGCGTCGACGCTCGGATCGTCCCGCTCACCCGAACCGGCGACACCGATCCAATGCACGTCGGGGCAGCCGGGACTGGCCTGCGCCGATCCCGCCGCAAATCCGACCGCCGTGCCGGCAAGCACGGCCGCTGAAGCCAGCGCCCATATCCGTCGCACCATGTTTGTCCCCAACCCGTGTAGCTCACCTATGCAATAAAGATCGTCTCAGCTACCACAGGCGTTACAGCAGACCCAGCAAGAACACGCCGGAAAACAAAAACGGCGCTCACCCGGAGGTGAGCGCCGCTTTCGCGTGCTAGGTCAGATCGTCACTTGACGATCTTGGTGACCCGGCCGGCGCCGACGGTACGGCCGCCCTCGCGGATCGCGAAGCGCAGGCCCTCGTCCATGGCGACGGGCTGGATCAGCTTGACGGAGATGTCGGTGTTGTCACCGGGCATCACCATCTCGGTGCCCTCGGGGAGGGTAACCACGCCGGTCACGTCCGTGGTACGGAAGTAGAACTGCGGGCGGTAGTTGTTGAAGAACGGCGTGTGGCGGCCGCCCTCGTCCTTGGACAGGATGTAGACGCTGCCCTCGAACTCGGTGTGCGGGGTGGTGGTGCCGGGCTTGACCACAACCTGGCCACGCTCGACGTCCTCGCGCTTGATGCCACGAACCAGCAGACCGACGTTGTCGCCGGCCTGGCCCTGGTCGAGCAGCTTGCGGAACATTTCCACACCGGTGACGGTGGTCTTGGTCGTGGTCGGGCGGATGCCGACGATCTCGACCTCTTCGTTGACGTTGATCACGCCACGCTCGACACGACCGGTCACCACGGTGCCACGACCGGTGATGGTGAAGACGTCCTCAACGGGCATCAGGAACGGCTTGTCGGTCTCGCGAACCGGATCCGGGATCGACTCGTCGACCGCGTCCATCAGGTCCTCAACCGACTTGACCCACTTCGGGTCGCCCTCCAGCGCCTTCAGCGCGGAGACCCGGATGACCGGGGCGTCCTCGTCGAAGTCCTGGGCGGCCAGCAGTTCGCGGACCTCCATCTCGACGAGCTCGATGAGCTCCTCGTCGTCCACGGCATCCGACTTGTTCAGGGCCACCAGGATGTAGGGCACACCCACCTGGCGGGCCAGCAGAACGTGCTCGCGGGTCTGCGGCATCGGGCCGTCGGTCGCGGCGACCACCAGGATCGCGCCGTCCATCTGGGCGGCACCGGTGATCATGTTCTTGATGTAGTCGGCGTGACCGGGGGCGTCCACGTGGGCGTAGTGCCGCTTCTCGGTCTGGTACTCCACATGGGAGATGTTGATCGTGATGCCGCGCTGACGCTCTTCCGGCGCATTGTCGATCTGGTCGAATGCGCGCGACTCGTTCAACTCGGGGTACTTGTCGTGCAGAACCTTGGTGATTGCTGCAGTAAGCGTCGTCTTGCCGTGGTCAACGTGACCGATGGTCCCGATGTTGACGTGCGGCTTCGTCCGCTCGAACTTCGCCTTCGCCACTGTGGTGTCCTCCTGGACTTGTTGGTGCTTTTACTTAAAGCAATGTTGATGTGTTCAGTTGTGAGCCGCGACAGTTGCCGCGACGAGCTTACTGACCCGTCGCCTTCGCGATGATCTCCTTCGACACGTTCGCCGGAACTTCGGCGTACGAGTCGAACACCATGGAGTAGTTCGCCCGGCCCTGGGTCTTCGACCGAAGGTCGCCGACGTAGCCGAACATCTCCGACAGCGGCACCTGCGCCTTGACGACACGCGCACCGCTGCGCTCCTCCATGGCCTGGATCTGACCACGGCGGGAGTTCAAGTCGCCGATCACTTCACCCATGTAGTCCTCGGGTGTGATGACCTCGACAGCCATGATGGGCTCCAGGATGACCGGCTGAGCCGCCTGCGCGGCCTTCTTCAGCACCTGCGAACCCGCCACCTTGAACGCCATTTCCGAGGAGTCGACCTCGTGGTAGGCGCCGTCGAGCAGCGTCACCTTCACGTTCACCAGCGGGTAGCCGGCCAACACGCCGTACTGCATGGCGTCCTGCGCACCGGCATCCACCGACGGGATGTACTCGCGCGGGATGCGGCCACCGGTGACCTTGTTCTCGAACTCGTAGGTGGCACCGTCCTCGCCGCTGAACGGCTCGAGGTCGATGAGCACCTTCGCGAACTGGCCGGAGCCACCCGTCTGCTTCTTGTGGGTGAACTCGACCTTCTCCACCTTGCGGCGGATGGTCTCGCGGTACGCCACCTGGGGCTTACCGACGTTGGCCTCAACCTTGAACTCGCGACGCATGCGGTCCACCAGGATGTCCAGGTGCAGCTCGCCCATACCGCCGATGACGGTCTGGCCGGTCTCCTGGTCCAGGTGCACCTTGAAGGTCGGGTCCTCTTCGGCGAGCTTCTGGATCGCGGTGCCCAGCTTCTCCTGGTCACTCTTGGTCTTGGGCTCGATGGCCACCTCGATCACCGGATCGGGGAAGGTCATCGACTCGAGCACGACCTGCTGGTTCGGATCGCACAGGGTGTCACCAGTGGTGGTGTCCTTCAGACCGATCACGGCGTAGATGTGACCGGCGGAAGCCGACTCGACCGGGTTCTCCTTGTTCGCGTGCATCTGGAACAGCTTGCCCAGACGCTCCTTCTTGCCCTTGGTCGCGTTGACGACCTGGGCGCCGGACTCGACCTTGCCCGAGTACACGCGGACGTAGGTGAGCTTGCCGAAGAAGGGGTGCACGGCGATCTTGAAAGCCAGCGCGGCGAACGGCTCGTCGACCGACGGCTTGCGCAGAACCTCTTCGTCCTCCTTGCCGGGAACGTGGCCCTTGACGGACTCGACATCCAGCGGCGAGGGGAGGTAGTCGATCACGGCGTCCAGCATCGGCTGCACACCCTTGTTCTTGAACGCACTGCCGCACAGCACCGGGTACAGCTCGCTGTTCACGGTCAGCTTGCGGATCGCGCCCTTGATCTCATCGATCGTGAGCTCTTCGCCGCCGAGGTACTTCTCCAGAAGCGCCTCGTCGGTTTCGGCGACGGTGTCCATCAGCTCGCTGCGGTACTCGGCGGCCTTGTCGGCCAGATCCGCGGGGATCTCGACGGTCTCGTAGCTCTCACCGAGCTTGGTCTCGCCACGCCACACCTTGGCGTTCATCTCGACCAGGTCGATGATGCCCTCGAAGTCGTTCTCGGCACCGATCGGCAACTGGATCACCAGCGGCTTGGCGCCGAGGCGGTCCTTGATGGTCTGCACGGTGAAGTAGAAGTCCGCACCGAGCTTGTCCATCTTGTTGACGAAGCAGATCCGCGGCACGTCGTACTTGTCGGCCTGACGCCACACCTGCTCGGACTGGGGCTCAACACCCTCTTTGCCGTCGAAGACGGCAACGGCACCATCGAGCACACGCAGGCTGCGCTCCACCTCGACGGTGAAGTCGACGTGCCCGGGGGTGTCGATGATGTTGATCTGGTTGTTGTTCCAGAAGCAGGTGACGGCTGCGGAGGTGATGGTGATACCACGCTCCTGCTCCTGCTCCATCCAGTCGGTGGTGGAGGCACCGTCGTGCGTCTCACCGATCTTGTAGTTGACGCCGGTGTAATAGAGGATGCGCTCTGTCGTCGTCGTCTTGCCGGCGTCGATGTGCGCCATGATGCCGATGTTGCGGACCTTGTTCAGGTCTGTCAGCACGTCCTGTGCCACGGAAGTCTTCCCAACTCTTTCGCTTGCTTGATTAGGTGTTCGATTGCGCGCTTACCGGCACCCGACGCTGGATGCCGGGCGCGGGTATCACCAGCGGTAGTGCGCGAAAGCCCGGTTCGCTTCAGCCATCTTGTGAGTGTCCTCACGACGCTTCACAGCGGCACCCAGGCCGTTGCTGGCGTCCAGGATCTCGTTGGCGAGGCGCTCGATCATGGTCTTCTCACGACGAGCCTTGGAGAAGCTGACCAGCCAGCGCAGAGCCAGGGTGGTGGAGCGATCGGGGCGAACCTCGACCGGAACCTGGTAGGTGGCACCACCGACGCGGCGGCTACGCACCTCGAGGGCGGGCTTGACGTTGTCGAGCGCACGCTTGAGGGTGACGACCGGATCGGTGCCGGTCTTGTCGCGAGCCTGCTCCAGCGCACCGTAGACAATGCGCTCGGCCAGTGACTTCTTGCCGTCCAGCAGAACCTTGTTGACCAGCTGGGTGACCAGCTGCGACCCGTAGACCGGATCGTTGACCAACGGACGCTTCGGCGCGGGACCCTTGCGCGGCATCAGCTCTTCTCCTTCTTGGCGCCGTAGCGGCTACGGGCCTGCTTGCGGTTCTTGACACCCTGGGTGTCGAGCGACCCGCGGATGATCTTGTAACGGACACCGGGGAGGTCCTTCACACGACCGCCGCGCACCAGCACCATCGAGTGCTCCTGCAGGTTGTGACCCTCACCGGGGATGTAGGCGGTGACCTCAACGCCACTGGTCAGCTTCACGCGGGCAACCTTGCGAAGCGCCGAGTTCGGCTTCTTCGGGGTGGTGGTGTACACGCGGGTGCACACGCCGCGGCGCTGCGGGCTGCCCTTGAGAGCCGCCGTCTTCACCTTGGCGACCTTGTCGCGGCGACCCTTGCGGACCAGCTGGTTGATGGTTGGCATGTACCGGCTTTCTCTGTGTTGCTCTTTGCTGTTCTAAGTCTCTGTACTGCAGTTATCCCCCGGCCGCGTACCCCGCGTCCGGGCGTGTCGCACGTTCTTACACCGGTGGAATTCCGATGCGTGTTAGACATGCAAATTGGCCCGGCGTGCGGGCACGCTTGCGAAACACTCAGCCGCATGCGCCTTCCGGCCAGGCACGATCTACCACGATACCAGGGCTGGCCGCGCCGAACCAAACCCGCTAACGAGAACCTAATCCCAGGTCAGACGCTACGACTCTCGTTGCCCCATACCTGCGGCCAGTCGTCGCAGCATATCGGTGAACACCGCATCGGTGTCGATGTCGTCCATCACACCCGTCATTTCGAGCAGGACGAAGCCGTGCAGAGCCGACCAGAACTGCAGTGCGGCATAGAAGGCATCCTCGCCTTCCAACCCATAGGAAGTCAGCACTTCGATGACCGGACCGGCCGCCGCCCTGGTGGCTGCCGAGTACTCGGGATCGTCTCCGCCGAAAGGCATCCGGGTGAACGCCGAGTAGCGACCGGGATGGTGATGGGCGTAGCTGCGGTAGGCGCTGGCCATCACAGCCACCGCATCGTCACGGGTGCGGCCGGAACCCACGGTGTTGAGCATCTCGATGATGTCGTCGATCACCCGCATCCGGACCGTGCGACGCAGGTCGTCAAGGCTCTGCACATGGTTGTAGAGCGACGGGCCCTTGGTACCGAGCTGGCCGGCCAGAGCATTGATCGTCAGGGCATCCCAGCCCTCGCGGTCCAGGAACGTCAGCGCGGCGTTGACGATGGCGTCACGGCTGAGCTTGGTGGTCCGAGCCGGCCGCGACTGGGAACGTCGGGCGCTGGCCACCTGTGGCTCCGGCCGAGCTGACATTTACGCACTGCCTTCGAATCGAAGTGATTGACGTCCCCCGTTGGGGTCGCCGTGAAACTGTAGCCCCTCTGACAGCGCAGATCAGTTCATCCGGCCCTGACTGAGCCGGGCGAGTTTCTCGGTGACCTGACACAGATCCGGCAGCGTGGCCGGGTTCATGGTCTGAATCGACCAGGTGATCACATCCTCACCCTTGGCCACATAGATACTGCACACATTCGCGTCCGCGGCGCGGAATCCCTGATTGCCGTCGATGGACAGTTCGGTGAGGGTGCGTCCGGCCCGGGTCTCCAGGGTCCGCTCGGTGTCCATGTCACTCCCCCGGTACCACCAGGTGGAGATGCCCATCCCGGCACCGAAGGTGCCCAGGACCGAGTTCTCCTGCCAGAAACACCCGGTATCGCTGACCACGGCCTTGGTGAACATCGAGGAGCCGACGGCATCGGCGATGTCGGCGTCGGTGACACCGTTGCAGTCCGCGCCGTGAAAACCGCCGCCGGCGGGAGCCGACTCCGGAGCCGGCGGGGCGTCCGTCGATCCACACGCCGTCAGCAGCGCCGCGGCGGCGACGCCGGTCAGACACCTCATTGCGAGGTAGCGGTGCGCCACGGTCAGAGTTCCGATTGAAGCGTGGCCGACAGCAGCTTCTTCGCGTCCTGGCACGGATCGCCCTTGGCGGCTTGTCCGGCAGCACCCGCACCGCGGAACTGCACCCACCAACTGATCACGCCCGACCCGGCCGACGCGGTCGCCCAGCAGGCCGCGCCCGTCACGTCGCGGCGCGCCACGAACGCCTGGTGCCGCTCGACCACGACGTCGGTGATCTGCGCATCCCGGCTGCGGGCCACCGCCCGCTCGCGCTCCAGCGAGCCCTTCTCGAACCAGGAGAAGATCACGTCGAGCATCGCGGGCGAGCCCGCATTCGGCTCGGCACCGGGCTGGGTCTTGCGCGACAGCACGTACTGGCAGACCGCACCGCTGTACGGGCGCACCACGTTGTCGGCGGCCAGGATCTCCTGGATCGTGCTGTCGACGAGCAGCCCGCACCGGTCGTCGACGTATCCGAAACTGCGGTCGGGGTCGGCGGTACCGGCCGACGCGCGCTGGGCAGCCCCGTCGATGGTGTGCGAACACCCCGCGACGGTCACCACGGCTGTGACCGCCACGGCAGCAGCCTGAACAACACACCGACGCATTGCTGAACACGGTACCCAGCACCGAGACAGCACGCGACCCGTCGGCGAACGCCCGACAAACTCGTCAACACTTGCCGCGACGAGAAGTGCGCCACGTACTCTTCTCGCAGCGGATCGGAAGGGGATTCACCGTGAATTGGACAGCTGTGAGCCGGAGGACGATTGTCGGGCTGGCGGCCGGCACGCTCGCGTTGCCGCTGGCGCTCACCGTCGGTGCGCCCGGCGCCGCAGCCAAGAACGGTGACACCACCGTCACCGGCCAGGGCATCGAACAAACCATTGACTGCAACAACGCCACACTGTTCGTCAACGGAACCGATATCCGGATCACCGCGTTGGGCACCTGCTGGGCGGTCGCCGTGCAGGGGTCGTCCAACGTCGTGGTCGCCGACAACGTCATCAACGACGTCACCGTGTACGGCTACGACCAGACCGTGTTCTTCAAGAACGGCGATCCGATACTCGTCGACCGCGGCCGCGAACTGGGGATGACCAACCAGATCAGTCGCGTCCCCGCCTGATCAAGCCCGAGGCAGAAAGCAGAGACTTACCGTGTTCACCCGTTTCCCCCACACCCAGTTGATTCTCGGGATCGGCGCCGCGGCAGCGGCGCTCACCCTCGCGGCCTGTGGTTCCGAAAGCTCGGACACCACCACCCCGAGTGCCACCGCGGGACAGTCCGGGGTCAACGTCGAGGTCGGCAACACCATCAACTACATGTCGGTCGGCACCACGACCGACATCGACTGCGCCGACGGCAAGTCGCTCACTGTCGGTGGCACCAACAACACGCTGACGGTCAAGGGCACGTGCGCCAACGTGAACATCGGCGGATCCGACAACAAGATCACCTTCGAGCGGATCGACAAGGGACTGACCATTATCGGGCTGAACAACACCGTCACCTACGCGGCGGGCGACCCGAAGGTCACCAACACCGGCAGCAACAACAAGGTCAACAAGGGCTAATCGGCGCTGGCGCCGTGCCGGCCCGCTCCCCCGGCGAACCGACCGGCGCCATGCGCGGCCTCTTCCGCGACGCGGGCGATGCTGGCGAATTCGAATTCCATTGCCGCCTGCTCGGATTCGCCCCACTGGTGCAGTGCTGACATGCGGTCGGCCCGCAGGCACTGCTGAGGCAGCCGGGACAGTTCGCCGGCCAGTTCCTCTGCCGCCGCGCGGGCTTGCCCTGTGGGCACCACCCGGTTGGCCAGGCCGATCGCGTGGGCTTCGGCCGCGTCGACGGCGCGTCCGGTCAGGATCAGGTCCATGGCGCGGCTCTGCCCGATCAGCCGCGGCAGCCGCACGGTGCCGCCGTCGATCAGCGGCACTCCCCAGCGGCGGCAGAACACCCCCAGCACGGCATCCTCCTCGACGACGCGCAGGTCACACCACAACGCCAGTTCCAACCCGCCGGCCACCGCATGGCCGCCGATCGCAGCGATCACAGGCTTGGACAACACCATGCGGCTCGGCCCCATGGGACCGGGCCCGGCGGGGTCGAGCCGGTTCATCTCCGGCGTGCCGAATGCTTTGAGATCCGCACCGGCACAGAATGTTCCACCGGCGCCGGTCAATACCGCGACGGCGGCATCCTCGTCAGCGTCGAATTGCTCGAACGCCGCGTACAGCGCCGCGGCAGTGGGGCCGTCGACCGCGTTGCGGGCATGCGGCCGGTCGATGATGACCGTGGTCACCGGTCCGTTGCGTTCGACCCGGACAGCTTCGGTCACGTCGCCTCCATCAGTTCAGTACGGTCGCGCCTCACGACGAGTTCGGCAGCAAAGTCGTTGTACGCCTTACGCAGTTCGGCACCCGGCCACTCACCCGACAGTAACTCGTCCGGCAGCACCGGGTCCGCCAGCAGGTGGCGCACGATGCCCGCGGCCGCGACGAACCGGCCCGGAACGTCGGTCGCGGCGGCCATCTCCTCCAGTAGTTGCTCGCCCGTGCGCCGCCAGCCGGGCAGATCCCACAGCGTGGCGGCCAGGCCGGCCGGATCCTCGTCCCGGGCGTGCAGCAGCCGCACCCGGCCGGTGATCTCCCGGGGCAACACCTGGTCCAGATTGTCCGGGCGCATCCACACACCCTCGCGCAGTTCGCCGAACCGGTACTGCTGCAGGGTATTCCGCAGCGCAGCGCGGGTGCGGGCGTCGGTGCCGACACTGGTGATGACCAGTGTCTGCCACTGTCCGTCGTAGTCCCGCAGTTTCGGGTCGATCGCGTCGTCCTGGCGCCGCTGACGGTTCAGCAGACGGTCCGACAGCCGGTAGCCGTCCTCCGAACGGATCAGGTCACCGGCGCCGACCATGCGGGTCAACGCCACCCGGAGGGTTGGTTCCTTGATGTCGAAATCGGCTGTCAACCTGACCAGTTCGGCGGCACGCGCCCAGGCCGGGTGGGCACCGAGCAGCACGCTCAGCACCACCGACCGGGCCGTCATCCGAGTGAGCGCGGGCACGTCAGACCTCGGAAGACCTGCGCCCGTGGTCGCCCATCGGCTCGTCGCGATGGCGCACCGCTTCGCGGAAGCCGTGTTCAACTGCGTCGGCCACGAAGGCATGCCCTTCGGGAGTATGCCGGGCGATGCCGTCGAACACCGTGCTCACCATCCGGCTGGTCGCCACCCCCTGCTGCAACAGCGCGGAGTTGCAGGCCAGCTTGGCCATGATGAGCTGATTGACGGGCATGGCGGCGATGCGTCCGACGAGGCGCTCGGTGCGCTCATCGAGGTCTCCCGGTTCGGGCGCCTCGACGGCCAGGCCCCATTCGGCGGCCTGCGCGCCGGTGATGCAATCCCCGGTGAACAGAAGACGTTTGGCGCGTTGATCCCCCAACCGGTGCGCCCACAGGCCGGCGGCCGGAACGCCCCACACCCGCATGGGCGGGTAGCCGATCTTCGCGTCGGACGCGGCGATCACCTGGTCGGCGTGCAGCGCGATGTCGGTGCCACCGGCCACGCAGTAGCCGTGAATCTTGACCACGGTCGGCTTGTCGGCGTGCATCAGGCTGGAGAAGCCGCGGACGAACCGGCTCATCATCTGATAGTCGACCATCGGATCCCACGGTTGGTCCGGAAGATGGTTGACGGCCTGCGTTTTCCCCGACAGCACGGTCCCGTCGTAGCGGCCACCCCCGGCCTCGCCGGTCCCGTCGGCGTAAGCGGACAGGTCGAATCCGGCACAGAAGCCCTCACCTCGACCGGACACCAGGATCACGTGCACGTTCGGGTCCAGGTCGGCCCGCTCGACCAGGGCCTGCAGTTCCAGCGGGGTGTCCGCGACGATCGAATTGCCTTTTTCGGGGCGGTTGAAGGTGATTCGCGCTATCCGATCGGTGACCTCGTAGGTCATCGTTTTCAGCGTGTCGACTGTCATCCCTTGACCAGGGCACGCTCAAGGATCGGCGCCAGATCCAGCCCGGTCGGCAAGGTGCCGAAGGCCTGGCCCCACTGCCCGCCGAGCCTGCTGGCCAGGAAGGCCTCGGCCACGGCCGGGTGTCCGTGACGCACCAGCAGCGCGCCCTGCAGGGCCAGCGAAATGTCCTCGGCGACCTTGCGGCCCCGGTAGGTGATGGTCTCCAGATCCTGCAGATCGTTCTGCAGCGTGGTGACGTGGCGGTCCAGCCGCGGGTCCTGCCCGGCGGTCTTGGAGAGTTCGTCGAAGAGCACCTCGATGCTCTCCGGCCGGGTTGCCATGGCACGCAAGGTGTCCAGCGCGCTGACGTTGCCCGAGCCTTCCCAGATACCCATCAGCGGGGCCTCCCGGTACAGCCGGGGCATGCCCGAGTCCTCGACGTAGCCGTTGCCACCCAGGCATTCCATCGCCTCGGCGGCATGCGGGGTGGCCCGCTTGCAGACCCAGTACTTGCCGGCGGCCAGGCCGATACGGCGCAGCAGCGCCTCGCGCTCGTCACCTCGGACCGCCTTGTCGGTGGCACCGGCCATCCGCATCGCCAGCATGGTCGCCGCCTCGGCCTCCACGGCCAGGTCGGCGAGCACGTTGCGCATCAACGGCTGATCGATCAGATAGGCGCCGAACGCCTTTCGGTGCTGGGCGTGGTGCACGGCACGGGTCAGGCCGTTGCGCATGCTCGTGGCGCTGCCCAGCGTGCAGTCGAGCCGGGTGAGGTTGACCATCTCGATGATGGTCGGCACGCCGCGGCCCTCCTCGCCCACCAGCCAGGCGGTGGCGCCGTCGTACTCGACCTCGCTCGAGGCATTGGCGTGGTTGCCCAGCTTGTCCTTGAGCCGCTGCAGGAACATCCGGTTGCGGCTGCCGTCGGGCAGGATGCGCGGCAGGAAGAAACAGCTCAGACCGCCCGGCGCCTGGGCGAGCACCAGGAAGATGTCGCACATCGGCGCCGAGGTGAACCACTTGTGGCCGCGCAATGAGTAGGTGCCGTCGCCGTTGGGCGTGGCTTCGGTGGTGCCGGCGCGAACGTCGGAGCCGCCCTGCTTCTCGGTCATCGACATGCCCGCCGTGATACCGGCCTTCGTCGTCGCGAGCTTCAGTTCGGGGTCGTACACCCGGCTGGTCAGCAGCGGCTCGTAGATCGCGGCCAGTTCGGGGTTGAACCGCAGCGCGGGTACGACGGCGTAGGTCATCGAGATCGGGCAGACGTGCCCGGGTTCGACGGTCCACACCGAGGTCTTGGCCGCGCGCACGACGTGGGAGCCCTCGCGGTCGTCGGCCCACGGGGCGCCGTGCAGACCGTGGGTGACGGCCACATTCATCAGCTCGTGGTAGGCCGGGTCGTATTCGACCTCGTCGATCCGGAACCCGTAGCGGTCATGGGTGTGCAGCACCGGACGGTTGCGGTCGGCCAGTTCACCCCATCGCTGGGCCTGGGCGCTTCCGTTGATCGCGCCGAGTTCGTGCACCTCGTCAACGCCCCACTCTCCGCCTTCACGGATGAGGGCCTCGGCGAGCACCGGGGAGGTGGCGGGGTTGTAGTCCTCCAGCGTGGGGACCTGATTGGTGACGACGTGCGTGCCCGCGGACGCGAGGAGCGAAGAATCTGCAGCCATTCACTCAGTGTTACAAATTCTCGACAACCGCACAATAGTTGTAATGCCTCGACTGCTCAGGCGGCAACGGTCTTGCGCGGCGGCGGTACGTTGTCGGCCCCACGGACGGCATTCAGCACGGACTGCCCCTGCTGATCGATGAGCCTGGTGAACAGCTGCTGCGCGTATCCGAAGACCAGACCCCAGGCCAGGATCTGGGCCGAGGTATCCAGCGCATTCAGGCCGGGGACAAACCCGCCGCGCATCAGCAGCAGTCCCAGGAACGCCGTCAGCGCTCCGGTCGGCAGCTTCAGCGCTGCCAGCGCCACAGGTATGCCATAACGCTCGGACGAGCCGCGGACATGGCTGATCGCGGCGGCAGCCGCGATCGCCGCGGCGACCAGCCCGACCAACTCGATCACGATCACGTCCGTCTTCCTGACGGTCTCTGTCAGCACGTCGCCGAATTCCCGAGGGCTGTCCATCTTGTCTGCGCCGGGGCGAACGGGCGTGAAGGGCACAGACTCGTCGGTCGGGCACACCATCGTCAGTTGGGAGGCTTCCTGCGGCGCGAAACACATCGGGATCAACGTCGGCTTGAGGTAGCCGATCACGCCGAGAACGACAACCAGCATCGACAGCAGCACCGTGGTGCTCACGACGATATTGCGGAAACTGCGCAGCCGGATGTTCTCCCGCAGGGCCGCAGAACTGGCCGCCCGCACGGTGGCCACAATCTGATCGCGAGCGGCATCGACCTTGTCCAGTGCCGACCCGCGATCGTTGTTGATGTTCCGCACCAGCCGTTCGAACTCCTGCCGCCCAGGATCACTCGAGCGCAGATGACGCTGCACGTGCCGCAGAAGTGACGGCACCTGCCCCAGCAGATAGTCGCTCGGTGCGAGGTTGAGCAACTGCGCCTCGGCGGCGTCGAGGTTGCTCATCGCGCGCTCGAGCAGCGGACCGTTGCGGGACAGCCTGATTCGCATGCCGAGTTCCGGCTTCTTGCCCGACGCCGCGTCCCTGGCCGCACTGAGGTGGCATTTGATCGCTTTCGACAACGCCGAATCGAAGTCACGCGAACTGTTCTGAGCCAAGAAGTCCGTCAACGTCTCCAGCTCGAAAGCCCGGGTCAGGGTGCTTTCGCGCCAGGCGACCCACACCGGGCCCCCGACGGGCCGGACGGCATCGATGCGGGGCAGCGGGTTCGGCGCGGCAGGCGGCGCCTTCGTGATGATCACGATTACCTCCTCACCTGGTTCGGTGATGGTGATGACCGTAAATTCCACCGATCGCATTCAGCACGCGTAGTCGACTACTCGATAAACGCCGGATTCACGAGCGGGAAGGGTCTGCGACCTCCAGATCGGGGTCCGGCACCGGGTCCACGCCCGCGACCGCAGGTTCGGACCCGCAGGCACGCGTCTGGCGCGCTTCGTAGCGATTGAGCGCGAACAGCACCACTCCCGCCAAGGCCCAGCCGAGCAGGATGTCGACCACGTAGTGCTCGGCGGTGTACACCAGCGTGAAGGCCATGATCAGCGGGTAGGCCACCAACACCGGCCGCCATCCTCGGTTCACCCGGTTCCACAAGAACACCGCGACCGCGGCGGTGAGCCCCGCATGCAGGGACGGTATCGCCGCGACCAGGTTTACGCTGGCCTGTCCCTGATCGATCAATGCCGTTGCGGTATGCAGATTCAGCTTGCCCCAGCCACGGGTGACGATCCGTTCGATCCACTCGTGAGCGCCGTCGCGACCGCCCTGCATGACGCCGAGCAGTCCTCCGTCGACGGCTTCGCGCGCCGATCGGAACATGCATCCGGGCCCGGATGGGCCACCGTCGACGTCATCGGCACTGCACCGCGCCGCCGCCCACGGCGGAGCCGCGGGCAGCAGCGCATAGATGATCAGGGCCGCGAACGACAGCCCGACGAACAACCGTACGAACCGCTTCCACTCCTCACGGTCGCGCAGCCACAACACACCCGCGACGACGTAGGGCAGGATGAAAAACGACATGTACACCGTGCTGATCACGACTTCCCACCACGGCGGGTGCAGCAGTTTCAACCGTTCCTGCAACCACACCGTGGGCACCGTGCCGAAGAACAGCCAGCGATCCGCGTCGACCTGCCAGTGCCACATGGTGGGACGGCCGACCAGGGTGGCCGCGCCGCGGCTCAGATCGTAGGCGGCCAGCACCACGGCGAACGGCAGCCAGTCCCGGATCACGTAGAGCATCCGCCGGCCCTGCCCGATGCTCGCGGCCAGCAAACCGGTGGCGATATAGAGCAGCAACAGCTCGCGGTTGAATGCGAAACCGTCGGTGGCGGTGCGGTAGACGACCACGGACGCCCACACGAGGATCGCGACGTACCGCAGAATTCGCAGTCGACGGGCACGGTTGGTGGTGCCCCATTCCGCTGGGGCTTCTTCCGTTACCGAGTCATCAACCGCGGTCACAGAGGTGACGTTAGTTCACCTTTGCTTCACGATGCCGTTGAAAACGGTTCAGGTCGCGAACGTGTCAGCCGGCGTGCTCGCGCAGAAACGCGATGTCGTCCTTGCGTCCCTCTTCTGCGGTCTCACAGATCACCGGCGCATCGGCTGCCTTGACCACCGCGGCCAGCAACTGCGGATCGATCTGCCCAGCACCGAAATTCGCGTGGCGGTCGGCACCGGAACCGGCCGCATCGCGTGAATCGTTGCAGTGCACCAGGTCGATGCGCCCGGTGATGGCCTTTATCCGGTCGACGGCGTCGATCAACGCCTCCCCCGCCGCCCACGCGTGGCACGTGTCGAGGCAGAAGCCAATTCCTTTGTCCCCGATGCGATCCCACAACCTGGAGATGGTGTCGAAATGCCGCGCCATGGCGTGATCACCGCCCGCGGTGTTCTCCAGGTACACCGGCACATCGGTGTTCAGCGCGTCCAGGGCCTTGACCCAACGCTCGAACCCGGCCTCCATGTCATTGTCATCGGCGTGGCCGCCGTGCACGATCACCGCGGTGGCGCCGATCTCGGCCGCGGCGTCGCACGTGTCCTGCAGGATCTTGCGGGACGGAATCCGGACGCGGTTGTTGGCCGACGCGACGTTGATCAGGTACGGCGCATGCACGTACAGCGGGACCGTCGACGCCTTGAGCAGCTCAGCATCCTCACGGGGCTTGGGCTTCTTCCAGCTCTGCGGGTTGCCGAGGAAGAACTGCACGACGTCGGCGCCGTCCGCGGCGGCTGCGGCCAATGGGTCGGTGTTGTCTACATGCGAACCGATGAGCACGCCGCCAAGTCTAGGTGCGCGGGCCGACACGAATCACGATGAGTTCCGTCGACGCTGAGGGTCTACTCGGCATGGGCAACGATGTGTGGCCGATGGTGCATGCCGAGCGGGCGGCGCTGATCGCCGACCTCGGACAACTCGGCGACGACCGATGGGAAACGCCGTCACTGTGCGCGGGATGGACCGTTCACGACGTGATGGCCCACCTGGTCGATGTCGCGCTGACCACCAGGATCGGTTTCGTGGTCGACATGGTGGCGGCGCGGTTGGACTTCGACCGGCAGAACGCCCGTGGAGTGCGGCGCGCACGCGGCGCATCTCCTCAAGAGACCTTTGCGCGACTTCGTCAGCTGGCGTCGAGAACGTCCACCCCGCCGGCGCCGCTGGACACCCGCCTCGTCGAGGAGGTCGTCCATGGTGAGGACATCCGTCGGCCCCTCGGTCTCACGCGCTCCTACCCCGAGGAGGCGGTGCGCCGGTCCCTGCTTCAGCAAGCCGCCACGTCGGCGAAGTTCGGCGGCGCCAAGGAGCTGCTGACGCAGGTCCGGTTTACGGCGACCGATGCCGACCTGTCGATCGGCGATGGACCCGAGGTGCGCGGAACCATGTTGGCGTTGCTCCTGGCCGCGTCGGGCAGGAAGATCGCGCTCGACGAACTCGGCGGGCCCGGGCTTCGCGCGGTCCGTCAAGTTTCTTGACGCCCAACGAAAAAGCCCCCGCACGGGGCGGGGGCTTTTCCGTGAACTACTAGCGGTAGTCCGAGTATCCGTAATCGTCCAGCGGCACCGCAGCACCGGTGGCCTGGCCGAAGTCCGGGCTGTAGTACTGATCCTCGTAGGACGGGATCGTGTACGCAGCAGCGCGGGCCTCTTCGGTCGGTTGCACCTGGATGTCGCGGTAACGGGCGATGCCGGTACCGGCCGGGATCAGCTTGCCGATGATCACGTTTTCCTTCAGACCCTGCAGCTTGTCGCTGCGGCAGTTGATCGCCGCATCGGTGAGCACGCGCGTGGTCTCCTGGAACGACGCCGCCGACAGCCACGAATCCGTGGCCAGCGATGCCTTGGTGATACCCATCAGCACCGGACGGCCGGCCGCGGGCTCGCCGCCCTCGGCCACGACCCGACGGTTCTCGGTCTCGAACTCGGCGCGCTCGGTGAGCGAGCCGGGCAGGAACTCCGTGGCACCCGAATCGATGATCGTGACGCGACGCAGCATCTGCCGGACGATGACCTCGATGTGCTTGTCGTGGATCGACACGCCCTGGGCCCGGTAGACCTCCTGGACCTCCTTGACGAGGTGGATCTGCACCTCGCGGGGGCCCTGGACACGCAGAACCTCGTGCGGATCCGCGGAGCCTTCCATGAGCTGGTCGCCGACCTCGACGTGGTCACCGTCGGACAGCACGCCTTCGGAGCCGTCCTCGTGGGTGATCACGCGCAGACGCTGACGCTTGGAGAGCTTGTCGTAGACAACTTCCTCACCGCCATCGTCGGGGACGATGGTGATCTTGAAGAACTTGTCGCTCTCCTCCAGCCGGACCCGGCCCGCGACGTCGGCGATGGGCGCCTTGTTCCGCGGAATACGGGCCTCGAACAGCTCCTGCACGCGAGGCAGACCACCGACGATGTCGGCGCCACCGGTAACACCACCCTGGTGGAAGGTACGCATGGTCAGCTGAGTACCGGGCTCACCGATGGACTGGGCGGCGACGATGCCGACGGCCTCGCCGATGTCGACCAGCTTGCCGGTGGCCATCGAGCGGCCGTAGCACTTGGCACACACACCGGCGGCCGAGGCACAGGTCAGCACGGAGCGGACCTTCACCTGCGTGATGCCGGCAGCCAGCAGCGCGTCGATGGCCGGGTCACCCAGGTCATGGCCGCGCTCGATGACGACGTTGCCGTCGGCGTCGACCGCGTCAGTGGCCAGGGTCCGGGCGAACGCCGAGGTCTCGACGTGCGCATCACGGATCAGCGAGCCGTCAGCGGCACGCTCGGCCAGGTGCACGATGATGCCGCGCTCGGTCTCACAGTCGGTCTCGCGAACGATGACGTCCTGCGACACGTCCACCAGACGACGGGTCAGGTAACCCGAGTCGGCGGTACGCAGAGCGGTGTCGGCCAGACCCTTACGAGCACCGTGGGTGTTGATGAAGTACTCCAACACCGTCAGGCCCTCACGGAACGAGGACTTGATCGGGCGCGGGATGAACTCACCCTTCGGGTTGGTCACCAGACCCTTCATGCCTGCCAGGGTGCGGGTCTGGGTGAGGTTACCCGTGGCGCCCGACTTCACGATCGTGATGATCGGGTTGTCGGCCGGGTAGTACTCCTCCAGCGCCTTACCCACCTCTTCGGTGGCGTCCTGCCAGATCTTGACCAGGGACTCGTTGCGCTCGTTGTGGTTCAGCGCGCCGCGCTGGTACTTGCGCTCGATCGCCTCGGCCTCGGCCTCGTGCCGCTCCAGGATCTCCTGCTTCTGCGGCGGCACCAGAACGTCGGCCATCGAGACCGTGACACCCGAACGGGTGGCCCAGTGGAAACCGGCGTCCTTGAGCTTGTCGACGGTCTGCGCCACCACGATCATCGGGAAGCGCTCGGCCAGATCGTTGATGATCCGGGCCTGGACCTTCTTGTGCATCTGCTCGTTGACGAACGGGTAGCTCTTGGGCAGCAGCTCGTTGAAGAGCACGCGGCCCAGCGTGGTGTCCGCGGTCCAGGCATCGCCGGGCTTCCAGCCGTTCTCGAACAGCTCGGCCTCGACGTTGGCCGGCGGACGCGCGTCGGTCAACCGCACCTTGATCTTGGCGCGAACCGACAGGGCTCCGCGATCCAGGGCCATGATGGCCTCGGCGGGCGAGCTGTACACGCCCTGCTCCGGCTGGTCCTTGGCGGCCGGCACGTACTCGCCGACATCACCCGCGACCTCGGTGGTCAGGAAGTACAGACCGGTCACCATGTCCAGACGCGGCATGGCCAGCGGCTTACCCGACGCCGGGGACAGGATGTTGTTCGAGGACAGCATCAGGATGCGGGCCTCGGCCTGGGCCTCTGCCGACAGCGGCAGGTGCACGGCCATCTGGTCACCGTCGAAGTCGGCGTTGAACGCCTCACACACCAGCGGGTGCAGCTGGATGGCCTTGCCTTCCACCAGCTGCGGCTCGAAGGCCTGGATACCCAGGCGGTGCAGCGTAGGTGCACGGTTCAGCAAAACAGGATGCTCTGCAATTACTTCCTCAAGGACATCCCAAACCTGGGGACGCTGACGCTCGACCATGCGCTTGGCGCTCTTGATGTTCTGCGCGTGGTTCAGGTCGACCAGACGCTTCATCACGAACGGCTTGAACAGCTCGAGAGCCATCAGCTTCGGCAGACCGCACTGGTGCAGCTTCAGCTGGGGACCGACCACGATGACCGAACGGCCCGAGTAGTCGACGCGCTTACCGAGCAGGTTCTGACGGAAGCGGCCCTGCTTGCCCTTGAGCAGATCGGACAGCGACTTGAGCGGACGGTTGCCCGGCCCGGTGACGGGCCGGCCGCGACGGCCGTTGTCGAACAGCGCGTCCACCGACTCCTGGAGCATGCGCTTCTCGTTGTTGACGATGATCTCGGGGGCACCGAGGTCGATCAGTCGCTTGAGCCGGTTGTTGCGGTTGATCACGCGGCGGTACAGGTCGTTCAGGTCGGAGGTGGCGAAGCGGCCACCGTCGAGCTGAACCATCGGACGAAGCTCCGGCGGGATCACCGGGACGGCGTCCAGCACCATGCCCAGCGGGGAGTTACCCGACTGCTGGAAGGCCGCGACGACCTTCAGGCGCTTGAGGGCGCGCAGCTTCTTCTGACCCTTGCCGCTGCGGATGGTCTCGCGCAGGTTCTCGGCCTCGGCCTCGATGTCGAAGTTCTCGATGAGCTTCTTGATCGACTCCGCGCCCATGGCACCGGTGAAGTACTCGCCGTAGCGGTCCTGCAGCTCGCGGTACAGAACCTCGTCGACGATGAGCTGCTTGGGAGCCAGCTTGGTGAAGGTGGTCCAGATCTCGTCGAGCCGGTCCAGCTCACGCTGGGCCCGGTCACGGAGCTGACGCATCTCACGCTCGCCGCCGTCGCGCACCTTGCGGCGCACGTCGGACTTGGCACCCTCGGCCTCGAGCTCGGCCAGGTCGGCCTCGAGCTTCTGGGCGCGGGCCTCCAGGTCGGAGTCACGCTGGTCCTCGACGGCCTTGCGCTCGACGGCCATCTCGGCCTCGAGCGTGGACAGCTCGTTGTGGCGCATCTCGTCGTCGACCGAGGTGATCACGTAGGCCGCGAAGTAGATGATCTTTTCCAGATCCTTCGGGGCCAGGTCGAGCAGGTAGCCCAACCGCGACGGAACACCCTTGAAGTACCAGATGTGCGTGACGGGTGCGGCCAGCTCGATGTGGCCCATCCGCTCACGACGCACCTTGGCGCGGGTCACCTCGACGCCGCAGCGCTCACAGATGATGCCCTTGAAGCGGACACGCTTGTACTTGCCGCAGTAGCACTCCCAGTCGCGAGTAGGTCCGAAGATCTTCTCGCAGAACAGGCCGTCCTTCTCAGGCTTCAGCGTGCGGTAGTTGATGGTCTCCGGCTTCTTGACCTCGCCGAAGGACCAGTTACGGATGTCGTCCGCGGTGGCGAGGCCGATGCGGAGTTCATCGAAGAAGTTGACGTCTAGCACGTAACTCCCTTTCCCCTTTCGGGACTAGAAACAACTCAGGCGAGATCTTCGACAGAGGCGGACTCGTTGCGTGACAGGTTGATGCCGAGGTTGGCAGCAGCGCGCTCCAGGTCCTCGTCGTCACCGTCACGCATTTCGATCGCCGCGCCGTCGCTGGAGAGCACCTCAACGTTGAGGCACAGCGACTGCAGCTCCTTGAGAAGCACCTTGAACGACTCGGGGATACCGGGTTCAGGGATGTTCTCGCCCTTGACGATGGCCTCGTACACCTTCACGCGGCCGACCGTGTCGTCGGACTTGATGGTCAGCAGCTCCTGCAGGGTGTAGGCAGCGCCGTACGCCTGCATGGCCCAACATTCCATCTCACCGAATCGCTGACCACCGAACTGCGCCTTACCACCGAGCGGCTGCTGGGTGATCATCGAGTACGGGCCGGTGGAGCGGGCGTGAATCTTGTCGTCCACCAGGTGGTGCAGCTTGAGGATGTACATGTAACCGACCGTCACCGGGTACGGGAACGGTTCGCCACTGCGGCCGTCGAACAACGTCGCCTTGCCGTCGGCATTCACCATGACGTCGCCGTCACGGTTGGGCAGCGTCGAGCCGAGCAGGCCGGCCAGCTCCTCTTCGCGGGCACCGTCGAACACCGGGGTGCTCACGATGCTGTCGACCGGGGCCGAGTGCAGACCATCAGGCAGCCTGCTCGCCCATTCCGGCGTTCCGTCGGCCACATCGATGTTCCAGCCGGCCTTGGCCACCCACCCGAGGTGGGTTTCCAGGATCTGGCCGATGTTCATACGACGCGGCACACCGTGGGTGTTCAGGATGATGTCCACCGGGGTGCCATCGGGCATGAACGGCATGTCCTCGACGGGCAGGATCTTGCCGATGACGCCCTTGTTGCCGTGACGTCCGGCGAGCTTGTCGCCGTCGGAGATCTTGCGCTTCTGGGCCACGTAGACGCGGACCAGCTCGTTGACACCGGCGGGCAGTTCGTCGTCATCCTCACGCGAGAACACGCGGATGCCGATGACCTTGCCGGACTCACCGTGGGGCACCTTCAGCGACGTGTCGCGAACCTCGCGGGCCTTCTCACCGAAGATGGCACGCAGCAGGCGCTCCTCCGGGGTCAGCTCGGTCTCACCCTTCGGGGTGACCTTGCCGACCAGGATGTCGCCGTCGCGGACCTCGGCGCCGATGCGGACGATGCCGCGCTCGTCGAGATCGGCCAGCACCTCATCGGAGACGTTCGGGATGTCCCGGGTGATCTCCTCGGCGCCCAGCTTGGTGTCGCGGGCATCGATCTCGTGCTCTTCGATGTGAATCGAGGTGAGCACGTCCTCTTCGACCAGGCGGTTCGAGAGGATGATCGCGTCCTCGTAGTTGTGACCCTCCCACGGCATGATCGCCACGAGCAGGTTCTTGCCCAGGGCCATCTCACCGTTCTCGGTGCACGGACCGTCGGCGACGACCTGGCCGGCCTCGACACGCTGCCCGGCGTCCACGATCGGACGCTGGTTGGCACAGGTGCCGTGGTTGGACCGGGCGAACTTGCGCATCCGGTAGGTGTGCCGGGAGCCGTCGTCGGCCATCACGGTGATGTAGTCCGCCGAGACCTCCTCGACGACGCCCGCCTTCTCCGAGACGATGACATCGCCGGCGTCGATCGCGGCACGCAACTCCATGCCGGTACCGACCAGCGGGGCCTCGCTGCGCACCAGCGGAACCGCCTGGCGCTGCATGTTGGCACCCATCAGGGCGCGGTTGGCGTCGTCGTGCTCGAGGAACGGGATCATCGCGGTCGCGACAGACACCATCTGGCGCGGCGAGACGTCCATGTAGTCGACGTCGGACGGGGCCACGTTCTCGACCTCGCCACCCTTACGGCGAACCATCACGCGGTCCTCGGTGAAGCTGCCGTCCGCGTCGATCGGCGAGTTGGCCTGCGCCACGACGTGGCGGTCCTCCTCGTCGGCGGTCAGGTAGTCGATCTGGTCGGAGACCACACCGTCGATGACCTTGCGGTACGGCGTCTCGATGAAGCCGAACGGGTTGACCCGGGCGTACACCGAAAGCGAGCCGATCAGACCGATGTTCGGACCCTCAGGGGTCTCGATCGGGCACATGCGGCCGTAGTGGCTGGAGTGCACGTCGCGGACCTCAAGGCCGGCACGCTCACGGGACAGACCGCCGGGGCCCAGCGCCGACAGACGACGCTTGTGGGTCAGACCCGACAGCGGGTTGTTCTGGTCCATGAACTGCGACAGCTGGCTGGTGCCGAAGAACTCCTTGATCGCCGCCACGACGGGACGGATGTTGATCAGGGTCTGCGGCGTGATCGCCTCGACGTCCTGGGTGGTCATGCGCTCACGCACGACGCGCTCCATACGGGAGAGGCCGACCCGGATCTGGTTCTGGATCAGCTCACCGACGGTGCGCAGACGACGGTTACCGAAGTGGTCGATGTCGTCCACCTCGACCGGAACCTCGACGCCGCCGGGGACGGTCATCGTGGTCTGGCCTTCGTGCAGACGCACCAGGTACTCGATGGTCGCGACGACGTCTTCCTCGGTGAGGGTCGACGACGTGATCGGCTGGCCGGCGTTCAGGCCCAGCTTCTTGTTGACCTTGTAGCGACCCACGCGGGCCAGGTCGTAGCGCTTCTCCTTGAAGAACAGGTTCTCCAGCAGGGTCTGCGCGGACTCCTTGGTCGGCGGCTCGCCCGGACGCAGCTTGCGGTAGATGTCCAGCAGCGCCTCGTCGGGACCAGCGGTGCTGTCCTTCTCGAGGGTGCCCATCATGATCTCGGAGAAGCCGAAGCGCTCCACGATCTGCTCGTTCGTCCAGCCCAGTGCCTTCAGGAGCACGGTGACCGGCTGACGACGCTTGCGGTCGATGCGGACACCGACGGTGTCGCGCTTGTCGACGTCGAACTCCAGCCACGCACCGCGGCCGGGGATCACCTTGACGCTGTGCAGCGTCTTCTCGGTGGACTTGTCGATGCTGTCGTCGAAGTACACGCCGGGAGAACGCACGAGCTGGGACACCACGACACGCTCGGTGCCGTTGATGATGAAGGTGCCCTTCTCGGTCATCATCGGGAAGTCACCCATGAAGACCGTCTGGCTCTTGATCTCACCGGTGTTGTTGTTGATGAACTCGGCCGTGACGAACAGCGGAGCCGCGTACGTCATGTCCTTGTCTTTGCACTCGTCGACGGGAGCCTTGACCTCGTCGAAGCGCGGGTCGGAGAAGCTCAACGACATCGAGCCCGAGAAGTCCTCGATCGGCGAGAGCTCTTCGAGCACCTCCTCGAGACCGCCCTTGGGGTCGGTCTCGCCGCGATCGATGGCCTTCTGGCGCCATCCGTCCGCTCCGACGAGCCAGTCGAAGGAATCGGTCTGAACGTCGAGTAGCCCCGGAACCTCAAGCGGTTCACGGAGCTTTGCAAATGAAACTCGGTTCGGTGCTCCTGGGACGGAGTTATTGGTGTTAGCGTTCGCTGTGCTCTGGCTAGAGACTGCCAAGATGCATCCTTCCAGCACCTCATGCGACTTTCCGGAGAGCTGGTACGCCGGTCCGTTGGCCGCGATTCTGCGTCGGTTCGGCTGACTGTTTCCCACTTCAGCTCGTCCAAAACCCCATACGCACGGCACTAAGGACTAGATGCTGAGCAACGCTCAGGCTAGAACTACGATGTGCAGGTCAGGTGAGATGGGCAGGATGCAGCCAGCGCAACGTCCAACAATAGCGCAGAACGGCGCATTCCTCAACCACCACATATCCACTGCATGAATTGGGTCACCCGGCGCTGGCTGGCGTCCCTCAACCCTTCACACATGCTGCCCAACAGATTGGCCTGTCCATGGCCGTCCGTCAAGAGGTGACGCGCGGTTTGGTGCGCCGAACTCTGCCCCGGGCGGCAACTCCGGCAAACTGCCTGCCGAGCTCGGTCTACGCCGTACCCAACCCAGGTGCAGGACCCCGCGCCGTGAGGCGAAACGCGGGGTCGGCGTGCTTGATGGGCAGGCCCGCTGTGCGGATCACTGCCCACGAAACAAGTCAGGCCGGGCCCGTGGGCCCGGCCTGACTTGTTTCGAAACTCAGCTCTGGTGAGGAACCTCGATGGCTCCCGTCGGTGCGTCGTCCTCGACCGGGCGGTGGTGGCGCGCGGTGGGCTCGTCGCCGAACTGGTGCACCGGCAGCTTGTGCGTGCCCTCGAGGTCGTCGAGGATCGCGGCCTGCGCGGCGGGCGGCAGGGTGTGCAGGATCTCGCGCACGCGGGCCTGGCGCCGCGCCACGGCCTTGCGTTCGGGCATACCGGGGGTCGCCATCAGCTGCGGCGGCACACCCTCGATCTCCTCGACACCGCCGTCGTGCTGGCCGGCCTCCATCATGGCCTGCTCGGCGGCTGCGGTCGCCTCGTCCTTCTCCTCCGACATACCGATCGGCCCGATACGGCGACCGTTGAGGAACTGCTTGACCACGGGCTCCTCGCTGGTCAGCAGCACCTCGCGGGGGCCGAACATGACCAGCTGCTTGCGGAACAGCATGCCGATGTTGTCGGGCACGGTCCGGGCGATGTTGATGTTGTGCGTCACGATCAGCACCGTGGCGTCGATCTGCGCGTTGATGTCGATCAGCAGCTGGGACAGGTAGGCGGTACGGACGGGGTCCAGACCGGAGTCCGGCTCGTCGCACAGGATGATCTTCGGGTCGAGCACCAGGGCCCGGGCCAGGCCGGCGCGCTTGCGCATACCACCGGAGATCTCACCGGGGAACTTGTGGCCGTCATTGGGCATACCGACCAGGTCGAGCTTCTCCATGACGATGTTGCGGATTTCGCTCTCGCTCTTCTTCGTGTGCTCGCGCAACGGGAAGGCGGTGTTGTCATAGATGTTCATCGAGCCGAACAGCGCGCCGTCCTGGAACAGCACACCGAACAGGGTGCGGATCTCGTAGAGCTCCTTGGCCGAGCACTCCAAGATGTTGGTGCCGTCGATGACGATCGAGCCACGCTCGGGGCGCAGCAGGCCGATCAGGGACTTCAGGAACACCGATTTACCGGTACCCGACGGGCCCAGCAACACGCTGACCTCGCCCTCGGGAACCGTCAATGTGACGTCTTCCCAAATCTTTGACGATCCGAAAGATTTGCTCAGTCCCGTCACATCGATCTGGACGCCCATAAAGATCCTTCCGCCTACGGCTCACCCCGCCACCTGCTGCGGCCTGTGGCTTGAGTCACCATAGCGCACGGGGCACCGCCCACACATGCTTGTCTCCCAATAACCGGGAGTACCCGGACCCTGGGCGAACCAATCCTGCTCATACAAGCAAAGAACCCCCGAATCCGTAGGGATTCGGGGGTTCTTGCGGTCCAGTTTTGGACTACTTGACGGTGACGCTGGCGCCGGCGGCCTCGAGCTTGGCCTTGGCGTCCTCGGCGGCCTCCTTGCTGACCTTCTCCAGCAGCGGCTTGGGAGCGCCGTCGACCAGATCCTTGGCTTCCTTCAGGCCCAGGCCGGAGACGATCTCGCGGACGACCTTGATGACGCCGATCTTCTTGTCGCCGGCACCCTCGAGGATGACGTCGAATTCCGACTGCTCCTCGGCGGCCTCGGCGGCGGCCGGGGCGGCACCGGCGGCGGCAACGGCGACCGGAGCAGCAGCGGTGACCTCGAAGACCTCTTCGAACTGCTTCACGAACTCAGAGAGCTCCAGCAGGGTCATTTCCTTGAAAGCGTCGAGCAGTTCGTCGGTGGACAGCTTGGCCATGTTTATGGTCCTTCCTGAATTTTTCTTACAGATGTTGGGTGGTTTGTGCGGTTGCGGTTGAGCAGTTCAACCGAAGCAGCTACTAGGCAGCTTCGGTGGCAGCCTTCTTCTCCTGCAGCGCCGCGGCGAGGCGGGCAACCTGAGAAGCGGGCGCGTTGAACAGGCCTGCGGCCTTGGACAGGTTGCCCTTCATGGCACCTGCCAGCTTGGCGAGCAGAACCTCGCGCGACTCGAGGTCGGCGATCTTCTCGACCTCGGCGACGGACAGCGCTTTGCCGTCCATGTAGCCGCCCTTGATGATGAGCGCCTTGTTGTCCTTGGCGAACTTCTTGATCGCCTTGGCGGCGTCAACGGGCTCGCCCTTGACGAACGCGATCGCCGTGGGACCGGCGAACAGCTCGTCGAGACCTTCAATGCCGGCTTCGGACGCGGCGCGCTTCACCAGAGTGTTCTTGGCGACGGTGTACGAGGCGGAGTCGCCGAGGGAACGACGCAGATCAGCCAGGTTCGCCACAGTCAGCCCGCGGTACTCGGTGACGACGGTGGCCGTCGACGCCTTGAACTGCTCAGCAATGTCGGCAACCGCCGTGGCTTTATCAGCCTTGGCCATGCATGCCTCCTTGTGGTGGGTATCGGGCGCTCCACCAACTTGGGGCCGTGAAATGACGAACGCCCCGACGCAGACAGGTCGGGGCGCAGAGATATCCAGTACGAAACTGGTCTAGCCTCGTCCTCCTGCGTGGGCCGCCGGGACATTTCCCGGACCTTCAACCGATTGCTCGGTGACCGACGGTCTTCGGTGGAACCCGACCAGAGTAGCCGAGCACCCGCCAATCAGCCAAAACGAGCACGTTCCCCCCTCCGGCTCTGCACCGCGAGCGACCGTGTCTGTACGCCGACACGCCGCAAATCGCGTACCTGAGCGGTCGCTCGCGGTGCGTCACACCCCGCTGCCGGCCAGCACCAACAGCACGAACGCTCCCGCGAGCAGTCCCACCCTCACCCAGTGCAGACGGTCCCAGCGTCCGACCAGTTCGTGGAACTGTTCGGGGTCCTCGCCACCGTCCCCGTCGCCGCCGAATCCCGCCGCGACCCGGTTGTTGATCGGCACCAGCGTGGTCAGGGTGATCAGCATGACCAGTCCCATCAGCACCACTGCGGTGATGAGCAGCGGCCCGGGGCTCCACAGCGTGGCGGCGATCAGCAGTGCCACCGCACCGATGTACCAGAACGGCATCGCCATCCCGAGGATCCGGCCGCCGGTGCTGCGGGCCTGGCGATAGGCGGCATCGGGCAATCGCTGCAGGATCGGGTTGGTGAACGCGGCGACTCCGAACTCGACGCCGAGCAGCGGGCCGGTGATGATGATGGCGAGAATCTGAACGATTTCCTTCACACCATCGAGCCTGGTCAGTACGCTGACAAAAAACAATGTACTGACAAATTAGTCAGCATTCGAAGGGCCGGGTATGGCTGTTTCCAAGAAAGAGGTCGGCGAGTGCCCGATCGACGCGACGCTGTCGGTTATCGACGGCCGCTGGAAGGGCACCATCCTGTGGCGGTTGGCCGACGGGCCGATGCGCACCGCTGAACTGCGCCGCAGCATTCCCGACATCACCGAACGCATGCTCATCCGGCATCTGCACGATCTGGTCGACGCCGGGATCATCGACCGCCACGATGCGGGCACGGTGCCACCGTGCGTGCACTATTCGATCTCCGAGTACGGCAAGACGCTGGCGCCGGTACTGGGCGCATTGTGCGAATGGGGCCGTACCCACATGGAGATTCAGAAGCGGAAGCCTCAGCCACGCGCCAGGGCGGCCGCGCCGACCAGGCCGGCGTCCCCGCCGAGTTCGGCCGGCACCACCCGCAGCCCGCGCAGGAAGTCCAGCCCGGCGTAGTCCGCCAGCGCCGCACGGACCGGGTCGAACAGCAATGCCCCGGACTTGGCCACTCCCCCACCGATCACCACCAGGTCCAGGTCGCACACCGCGCCCACCGACGCGACCATGGCCGCGACCGCGCGGGCGCCGCGCTGAAACGCCTTGATGGCCAGATCATCTCCTCGATTTGCCGCATCGCCCAGCGCCTTGGCGTCGGTACCGTCCCAGCCCTGCCTGCGGGCCCACCGCACCATGCTCGGCCCCGACGCGATGGTTTCGACGCAGCCGTGCCCGCCGCACGTACACAGCTCACCGCCGTCGGGGGCGACGACGACGTGGCCGACGTGCCCGGCGTTACCGGTGCGGCCGTCGTACGGTGCGCCGTCGAGCACGAGGCCTCCACCGACCCCGGTCGACACCACCATGCCGAGCAGGAACTGCGCGCCCCGGCCCGCACCGCACCATTGCTCACCCAGTGCCATGCACAGCCCGTCGCCACCGAGCCGCACCGGCAACCTGGTGACACCTGAAACCCGGTCCACGATCGGAAACTGTTGCCACTCGGTGATATTGATCGGACTGACGGTGCCATTGGGCAGGTCGATCGGGCCGGCCGAGGCCACGCCGACGCCGGTCGCGGCTCCGTCCGCGGCCTGCACGGTCTCGGCGAGCAGCTTCTCGACGACAGCCCACACCGCCTCGGCATCACCGTCGGGGGTCGGCAGCTGGGCCCGATGGACCAGCTTCCCGTCGGGATCCACCAGGCCGGCGGCGATCTTGGTGCCGCCGATGTCGAGCGCCAGGGTCAGTGGCATCGGAAGGTCCCCTTAGTGCTTGTGGGTGTTGTCCGGTTGGCGGGGATCGCCGGGATGTTCGTATCCGGGCGCCAGCTGCACCAGAGCCGCGCAACGCGCATCGAGCCACTGCCGGAAGGCCTGCCTGCGCGCGGCTCCCCGCAAATGGGCGGCGATCTGATCGCGAACCTCATCGAGGGACGGCACGACAGGCCGCGTGCGCCATCCGTGCGGCCCGGCCGGCGTCTCGGCGAAGCGCAGCGGATTGCGTGCGTGGTACGCGGCCACCTCCTCATCCGAGACATCCACCGCAGCAGTGACATCGGCGAACACCGCCCGGGCCGAAGGTGCACCCAGCGTGGCGGCGGCGACACTGCCGATCTGCAGCCGGGCCGAGGTATCGGGCAGTACCTCGTCCAGGGTGGGAGCATCTTCATCGGACAGTTCGCACGCCAGGGCCTCGTCGTCGACCACCCGTTCGGCAACCACCAATTGGGTGAGCCAGCGACGCAGCTGACGCCCCTCGCTGGTTCCGGGGCGGGGCAGCGCCGACGCCCGGTTCCCCGCCCGCAACGCTGCCT
Organism: Mycolicibacterium nivoides; assembly: GCF_003855255.1. NCBI lineage: Bacteria > Bacillati > Actinomycetota > Actinomycetes > Mycobacteriales > Mycobacteriaceae > Mycobacterium > Mycolicibacterium nivoides. The sequence goes on from NZ_CP034072.1 coordinate 5,170,251, forward strand.
CCCGGTCGTCGATCTCCTTGATCGACACCGGTTTTCCGGCCACCCGGGCCGCCCAAGTCACCTGGTTCATCGCACCATGACCTTTACGGCCGGTGAGTAGATCAGCCGTCCGGCACAACCCACCCGGATCAACGCCCACCATTCCCCAGGTTCGACCCACGACGGTGGTGCGACATCGAATCCGATCTGCGCCGTACCGCCCGCGGGCACTTCGACCCCCGCCGCGGCCGGCCCCATCCATTCCCACGTTCCCCACGGGCTGATGAGGTGCGCCTCGGCGGTCAGGTCGGCGAGTGCGTCGGTGCCGATCGTGACGGACAGCCGCGCGGTCTCACCTGCCTTGACGTCGACAGCATCCGGCTCGGACACCAGTTTGAGCACTTGGGCACTGGGCTCACCGATCGTGACGACGCAGACGTCCTCGACCACCTGCCGCCACGACGGCGGCAGGGCCGCACCTCCGCCGGTCACCGCGAGTTCGGCGCGCACCGGGTACAGCCCGGGTTGGGCCCCGGCCGGGATGCTCAGCACCACATCGGTTTCCAGATGCTCCCCGGGTGGCAGCACGTAGGACAGATCCGCGGGTTGCACCTCCCACCCCGGCGGAGCGGACAGTCTGACCCTGCCGTGCAGCGCCGCGTCGGTGCAATCGCTGGCCGCGGTGAGCCGGACGATCACTTCGGTATCGGGTTGCCCGGCAATGCTCTCCGGATGCAGATACGCCACGGCGGGCAGGCCGCCCAACGGGGCCGGGCCGCGATTGTGCAGCCAGTACCGGGCGTACAGCGGCTGAGCCGCCTCGGCCTCGGGTGCCAGCTGCCGGTGCTCGGCGCGCAGCATCCTGGGCAGGTTGAGCTGGGTGGACACCGTGGCGATCTGGTAGCCGTGCAGCCTCAGATCCGAAGGTTGCTCGGGCAGCGGCTCCTCCAGCAGGTTCAGGTTCGCGGCGGCCGAGACCGCGCGCAGGCCGGAGCGGATGGTGACCTCTGCGGCGCCGCCGGTGATCTCGACCAGCCGCGCCGTGACCCCATCGGCCGGGTCGGTGCTGCGTGCGCTGCCCGACGCCAGCGGATTGCCGGCGGCCTTGAGCGCGCCGAGTTGCACCGACCCGGCGGGCTCGATCTCCAGCAGTGATCCCCACGCCGGCAGCCCGCCGGCGGCGTCCGAGTCGACGACCACCGGCTGCAGCGGGCGGTTGAACTCCGCGGCGCTGGGGGCGACTCGCGCGGTCCGCCAGTCACCGGCGCCGCTGACCAGTGCGTAGTCGAATGTGTGTGTCCAGTGCTGCAATTGGAAGTTGGATCCGTCCGGTGCCGTGCGCCGCGGCGGGTCGATCCAGGTGCCGGACGGCCAGCCGGTGCAGGACCGCATGAGCGACGTGTGCAGGGTGCCGTCCGGCTCGACCGCGAAGCTCGGCACACCGCGGTTCAGCAGTGCCACCGTGCGGGCCTCGAACGGCTCGGCCGCCGCGAAGGCTCGTTGGGTGACAACGATCTCGGCGTGGCCCAGCTCATCGACCACCGCGTCGAGGTCGCCGGCCAGGATCAGCACCGGCAGGGTGCGTACCCCGCGCAGATCGGCGCCGGGCACCCAGTGTTCGATCAACGGCGCGGCAGCGGGCACCCACACCCGAGCCGATCCGGTTGCGTCGATCTGACGCTTGAGTTCGTCGGCGTAGGCGACGTCGGCCTCGGCGAGAACAGCTGCGGTGAAGGGGTTTTCATCCGGGCCGCCGAGCGCGAACCGGGTGTCGGGCAGGTTGGAGTCCACGCTGAGATCGCCGTAGCGCGGCTTGTCGGCGGCGCTGCAGGTGGCGGTGACGCCGGCCCGCACCAGGGCCACCATCAGATCGCGGGGGCTCACCCCGTCGGGAGCGACCACCTCGGCCACCGAGACCGCCCGGACCGCCGACCCGATGCGCACCCGTACCGCCGAGGACAGCCCGAACCAACCGTAGGCCGGGTTGTCCAGCGTCCACGGGTGTTGCGCGGCATCCACGGCGTGATGATCCGAACCGTCGTGCAGCAGCCCGAATCCGCGCCCGATCACCGCGTCGCCGACCTCGCTCACCGGCAACGCGCCGGGCACCGGGCAGGGCCACCGCAGCCGGACCAGGCGGTCCGCACCGACGAATTCGTCGATGACCGTGCGGCAGTCGACGCGGTCCACACCCGACCAGAGCGTGATGATCTGGGTGTAGCGCAACAGGCCTGGGATGCGGCCCCGCACGATCACCCGCTGCCCGAGCGGGCTCTGATAGCACTGCACGTCGTCGGCCGGGCCGGCCGAGGAGCACACCACCGGCCCCGTCGGCAGCAGGTGCCAGGGCCCTTCCCCGGCTTGGGGGTGGGCCGAATACTCCTCGTAGACGGCCAGTTCGTTGCCGACGCCGCCGTCGGCGATGAGCTCGCGCCCGTCGTCCACGAGCGAGCACACCGCACCGCCGCGGGCGGCATCGACGCGCAGCCGGTACCGGTCGTTGGCGATCTCGTCCCCGGCCAGCGATTTCCAGCCGCCCGCCGCCCCGGAGACGAAACGGTAGGACCGCCAGCCCAGCGACGGCACGTCACGGGCCAGCCAGCTGACCGTGGCTCCGTCATGCTCGACGAGTACGGGCACCTCGTTGCCGTCGCTGTCGAGCACCGCACCGGAGAACGGCGTGTCCAGGTGCACCGTGACGATGTCGGTCCGGTTGTGCGCCACGGCATTCCACACGATCACTGATCCATCGACCGCCTCGGACAACAGGCCCAGCGCGTTGTCCCGGGCGGTGACGCCCAGCTCCCACGCGTCGCGCCAGCCGGTCAGCAGGTCGAGGTAGACCTGATCGGACTCCGATCCGGTGATGGCGTCGTGATGCGCACCGTAGGCCAGCTGCACCCAGGCCTTGGCCATTGCGGCCTGCGGATAGTCCGCGCCGCCGAGCAACCCGGCGAACACCGAGAACCGCTCCGCGTCGAGCACCGCATCCTCGGCGGCCCGGTTGGCCTGTTTGGTGTCGATGTAGGAGACGTCCTTGCCGGTGTAGATCGGGTTCATGTCGCGGGTCTGCGGGGACGGCGCGATCCCGCGCTCGTCGACTTCGGCCCGCACCGCGGTGAAGAATTCGGACGGCAGGGCGCACACGAACTTCGGCCAGGCGTACCGCGAGTTCCAGTCGCGGTGGATCTGGGTGACCCATTTGTTGGGCGGGGTGTAGTCGGTGCCGACCGGCAGGAGCACGTTGCGGGTCAACGCAACTCGCTTGAGTTTGGTGAACAGGGTGTAGGCGGATTCCTCGGCCTCGGCCAGTGAGGCAGCGGAGTCCATCCACCATCCGGCCGAATAGTGCGCAGGCATGTAGTGGGTGAGAAGCCCGCGGCCCGAGGGCGCGATCCACTCGAACTCGCTCGCGAACTGCATGCGCTCCGGGTCGCCGTCGTTCTGCATCGGGCCCCACTGGTGGTGCGGCCCACGCGCCCACGAACTCGAGGTCAGGCCGACGTCGGCCGCCATCCCGGGAAACTGCGGATCGTGCCCGAACACGTCGAGCTGCCAGGCGGTGGCGGGGTCAGCACCCAGCACGTCACGCTGAAAACCCATGCCCGACACGAAATTCCGGATCGCGGTCTCTGGGCTGGTGAGGTTGGTGTTGGGTTCGTTGTAGGTGCCGCCCATGATCTCGACGCGCCCCTGCGCGATGAACCGGCGCAGATCGGCCCGGTCTTCGGGACGGGCATCCCAGTACGGCTTGAGGTAGTCCACCTCGGCCAGCACGAACTTGTATTCGGGTTCGCGCCGGGCTATTTCCAGGTGTGCGTGCACCAGGTCGAAGCCGTTGGTCTGGCGGCACTGCCCGGGCGGGTCCTCGGTCCACACGCTGGTATAGGCGGCCTGGGTGTTCCACCAGACGGGGTCGTAGTGGAAGTGGCTGATCATGTACATCGTCCAGCCCGGTTCGGCGACGGTGAACTCGAAGTCGATCGAGCCGACCCGCGCCCGCCGGATCTCGCCGGGCACGCCGCGCTCGACGTCCACCGGCACCTCGACGGTTCCGTCTCCGGCTGCGGCGATCGCCTCACCGGAGAGCCCGTCCCCGCTGACCCGCACGGGCGTCGGCGCGGCGCAGGCCTCGTATCGCACCCGCACCAGCTGCCGAGGGGCATCCTCCGGCCCGGCAAACAGCTCCGTCGTCTCCACTGACGTGACGTGCATCTGGAAAACCCTACGACTTCAAGGCACCGAAATGTCGACGACCAGTGCCCGATGATCCGAAATCGGCAGGTGCGGTGCGGCGTATGCGGTGGCGGCCAGCGTGGGGTCGTCGGTGAGGATGTGGTCGAGTTGCGTCGTCGGCGTGTCGGCAGGGAAGGTCGGGGCGGCGCCGAGCGGACGCCAGCGCTCCGGGGCGCCCGAGTTCAGGTCTCCCATGAGAATCCTCGGGCCCGGAAAGCCGCTCAGATCCCGCAGCAGATGCCGCAGTTGCACCCGGTTCCACCCCGGCACGAACGACAGGTGGGTATTGGCCACCGAGATCGGACCGAGCGGCGTATCGACGCGGGCCACCATCGCGGCCCTGGGCTCCTCGTGAACGATCCGGAACCGGCGGATCCCCGAGACGTACATCGGGAACCGAACCGGTATCCGCGGGAGCCGCAACACTTGCCAGTTCTCGACCGGATAGCGGGTGAGCAGGGCGATGCCGTAAGCGGCGGTTCCGGGTTGTTCACGTCCGGTCGCGGCCATCCAGGTGGCACCGGGCGTTCCGGAGATCGCGGCGACGAACCGGTGGTGCACGGCGTTCATCGCGTCGGCGGCCACGGCGGTGAGGTCGGCCTTTCCCGAGCGCGGCTGATCCAGGTCGACTTCCTGCAGCGCGAGGATGTCGGCGTCGAGTTCGGCCACCGCAGCGGCCAGTCTGCCCAGGTCGACATCGCCGTCGTGGACACTGCGCCCGTGCAGGATGTTGAAAGTGGCCAGCCGCATGGGTACTCAGTACCCACAACGGCATCGGCTCCATCATCCGAAGCCCCACAGACCTTGGATCGCGCATGCTCGACCGCAACGACGCACTCCGTGACGCGCTGAAACGCGCCGCGTCGGCGTTCAAGGCGCACGGACCGCGGTTCGCCCTGGCCGGCAGCTACGCGCTGTGGGCCTACGGTGCACCCGAACCGGTGCACGACGTCGACTTCGTGGTCGCAGAGGCCGACGCCGAGGCGGCCGAGGTGACGTTGCGCAAGGCCGGATTCCAGATCGTGCACGTCCCCGAGGACTGGTTGTTCAAGGCCTATCCCGACGACGACGTCCTGGTCGACGTGCTCTACCAACTCAACGGGGCGTCGGTGGATGTGACCACCCTCGGATCCGCCGAGGTGCTCGACGTCCTGGCGATCCGGATGCCGGTCCTGCCGCCGACAGTGGTGGTGTCGGAAAGGCTGCGGTCACTCAACGAGCACCACTGCGACTTCGCGGCGCTGCTGCCCGCCGCCCGTGCGGTGCGCGAGCAGGTCGACTGGGATGCGGTGCGGGTCGCGACCGCCGACAACGACTTCGCCGCCGCGTTCCTGATGCTCATCGACCGGCTCGGCATCAGCTAGTTCCCCTGAGCGGCGGCGTGCAGGCGTGCGGCCACGACTCCGACGGCAGCCGCCACCTCGGGCGGTTCCAGCACCTCGAAGTCGTAGCCCACGGTGGCGAAGTACAGCACCATACGTTCGGGGTCGTCGGCGCCGGCGGTGACGATGCAGGCGTCGGGCCCGTCCGCCTCGACTGTGGCCGACGCTGGTGGAAACTTCTGTGCCACAACTGCTTGCGGCGCCTGGTACCGCACCCGGGCGCTGTAGCGGTAAGGCGAGGAGCTGATCGAGCGGCGCACATAGTCGGCCGCGTCCGGGGCCTCCCGCGGCGTGAACGTGCTGCCTCGCGCCACGACCGCCGACATCCGGTCCAGCCGCAGGCTCCGCCAGTCTTCGCGGTCACGGTCATAGGTCATCAGGTACCAGCGCCGTCCGGTGGTCACCAGTTGATAGGGCTCCAACCGTCGCTGGGTGTGGTTGCCCCGGATATCGGTGTAGTCGGCGCTGACGTGTTCATGGTCGCGGCAGGCCCGGGCCAGGGTCATCAGCACGTCGGGCTCCACCGGTGCGTCCGACGAGTTCGGGGCCAGGGTGACGGTCGCGTCGTGCACCGCCGAGACCTGCGAACGCAACCGCGCGGGCATGACCTGGTCGAGCTTGGACAGCGCCCGGAGGGCGGATTCCCCGACGCCCGCGACGCTTCCGCCTGCGGCCAACCGCAGGCAGACGGCCATCGCGACGGCCTCGTCGGGGTCGAGCAGCAGCGGTGGCAGCGCCGCGCCGGCACCGAGCTGGTAGCCGCCGCCCTGCCCCTTGCTGGCGTGGACGGGATACCCGAGTTCCCGCAACCGCTCGATGTCGCGACGGACGCTGCGCGTGGTGACGTCGAGCCGTTCGGCCAACTCCTCACCCGTCCACACCCGGCGCGACTGCAGCAGTCCGAGGAGTTGCAGCACCCGGCCGGTGGTTTCGCTGCTCACGGCCATGCAACAAGTGTGCCGCACTTTTAGGACCGAGACTGTCCTATATGCATGAGACGGTATTCCTATGTGGACAAACCTCCTGGCCGACCAACTGGACTTCCACTGGACCCATCAATTGAGGCCGCGATTGGACGGCCTGACCGACGACGAGTACTTCTGGCAGCCGGTGAAAGACTGCTGGACCGTTCACCCCGACGGCGCCATCGACTTCAGTTATCCACCGCCACAACCGGAACCGTTCACCACCATCGCGTGGCGACTGGCGCACGTGATCGTCGGTGTGTTCGCGATGCGCAACCACTCACACTTCGGCGGACCGCCGGCCGATTACGAGTCCTGGCCGTATGCCACTGATGCGGCCAGTGCCCTGAAACAACTCGACGACACATACCGACATTGGATCGACGGGGTCCGAAGCCTCGACGAAAACGACCTGCAGAAGCCGTGCGGGCCCGCCGAAGGGCCGTACGGTGATGAGCCGATGGCCGTGCTGGTCCTGCACATCAACCGGGAGGTAATCCACCACGGCGCCGAAATCGCTTGTATCCGTGACCTTTACGTGCACTCCAACCAAACAGCCCACAACAGCAAGGAGAACTGAGCCATGCCAGGAATGCCCCCGCCGGCCACCGACGAACGTCAGACCCTGATCGAGTTCGTCGCCTTTCAGCAGAACGCCTTCCTCGCGGTCGCGCACGGCCTGACCGATGAGCAGGCCCGATCCACCCCGTCGGTGAGCGCGCTGTCGATCGGTGGGCTGATCAAACACGTCACCGGGATGCAGCAGGCGTGGACCGCGCGCGCCGAGCACGCGCCGCAGTTTCCGCCGCCGGACCCCCGCCCGTTCGAGAAACAGATGGCCGATTACGCCGACCAGTACGTGATGCGCGACGACGAGTCGCTTGCCGGACTACTCGAGGCGTTCAAGGCCCAAAACGCCGAGACGCTGCGAATTTTCGCCGAGCGGGACCTCGACACCGCCGTTCCGGTGCCCCGCGATGTGCCGTGGTTCCCGCAGGACGTCGACAACTGGTCGGTGCGGTGGGTGGCCATGCACGTGATCGAGGAACTCAGCCGGCACGCCGGCCATGCCGACATCATCCGCGAATCCATCGACCGCGCCACGATGTACGAGTTGCTGGCGGCCGAGGAGCAATGGCCCGAGACTGAGTGGATCAAGCGCTGGCGGCCCGCCGAACACCGTCCGGCCTAATTGGCGGCACCGCCGCTTCGCCTATTTGGCGGCACCGCCGCTTCGCCTATTTGGCGGCACCGCCGCCGAGCACCAGGCGTAGCGCGTAATCCACCACGACCCCAAGGTCGTCGCCCAGGTTCCCGCCCAGCCACTGCTGGGCAAGCTCGGCCATCGCCCCCGTGTACATGGCCGCGCCGACCTGGGCGGCGACCGGGTCCGAGCCCGGATTGAGCCGACCGCCCTCGGACAGCACGGCCTCGCGCAACAGGTCCTGGGTCGCCGCGCGCCGCGCGGCCAAGACGGGGTTGGCCCTGGCGTCGGTGAACAGCACCCGGCCCCGCCGCGGGTCGGCCGAACTGAAGCCCAGCACGGCGGCGATTCCGGCGCGGGTTCGGGCCCGCAGGGAGTCCCCGGCCCCGGTCATCGCCGCATCGACATCGGCCGCCAGGGCCGCACTCACCTGGTCGTACACCGCGCCGAGCAGATCGTCGGTGTCGGCGAAGCTCTCGTAGAAGTAGCGGGTGTTGAGACCGCATTCTCGGCAGACCGAACGCACCGACGTCGCGGCTTCCCCACCGTCCCCGAACAGCCGGAACGCCGCATCGACGAGCAGCGCGCGGCGTTCGGCGCGGCGGTCCGTCAGCGGAACGCCGGCCCATCGAGTCGGGCTGGACATTCCTCCAGACTAGATCTGGTCACACCCGTACCCAAAATGTATTCTGGCTACAGACGTAACCAGAAGGGGGTTCACGGTGAACATGCCGCACCAGGTGCTCGAGCAGATGCTGCAGCGGAAGTTCGACAAGGACATTCGTCAGCACTACTTCCGCGGCATGGAGTTCGCCGGGCCGGCGGGCGATCCGGGATGGTTCGGTCCGGGCAGTGCTGTCTGGCATGTCCACTCCCACACCGAGGCACTGATCTTCGGCCTGCAGTGCGCGGCTTTCATCGAACGCCTCGATCCGTCGATCTATTGGATGGGCATGCACCATTCGCGGCTGGTCAAGCGCGACGAGAACGGCACCGCCATTCCGGTCATCGACCCGCAGGGCGCAGCCGTCCGGCTGGGCCACTCCATCGCGTTCTTCATCGGCACCGCCTACGGCAACACCGAGACCGCCGAACGGGTGGCCAAGACCGTGCGCGCCATGCACCACACCATCAAGGGCACCCGCCCCGACGGCGCGGCCTACGACGCCGACGATCCGGACTGGCTGCGCTGGAACTATGCGACCGTGGTGTGGGGGCTGGCCACCGCGCACGAGATCTACCATCCGAACCCGTTGCGGGGTAAGAAACTTGACCGCTACTACGGGGAGTTCATCCGCGTCGGACATGCCTTGGGTGGCACCGACCTGCCGGAAACCAAGGCCGAGACGCTGGATTGCCTGCACTCCTACCTGCCCAAGCTGGCGCTCACTCATGGGGCCGCCATGGCCACCGGCCCCAACCTGCCGATGCCGCAGAGCGCCGTGGACTGGGCGATTCGCGACACCATGCCGACGTGGGCCAAGCAGCTGATCGGGCACACCGATCCGAACCCGATCGAGCGGGCGGGCCGGCGGGCTCTGGTGTGGTCGATCATCAACGGACTGCACACCGCGGCGGGCACCACCCTGGAGTTCCGGGCAGCGCAAAAGCGGGTCGCCGGCGGCACCACCGTGTCGCACACCGAGCCCTCCTACGTGCCCGGCAGCGACCCGATTCTCAGCCGCGAAGCGGTCGAAGAGAGTTTCGCATCGGTGTGACTCACGGCACAGATGTTTTTGGCCGCACCGTGGCCTTTGAGACACTGCAGCTATGAGCACTACGCCGCCGAAAACCAAGCACCGCGAGGTCGCCAGGCTGAGTCGGGTGCCGTTGCCTGTGGAGGCCGCCCGTATCGGCGCCACCGGATGGCAGATCACCCGCACCGGGGTCCGCGTCGCCGCCAACATGTTCGGCAAAGGGTCCCTGCAGCACAAGATCATCAAGCAGGTGCCGCAGACGTTCTCCGATCTGGGTCCCACCTACGTCAAGTTCGGCCAGATCATCGCGTCGAGCCCCGGCGCCTTCGGTGAGCCGCTGAGCCGCGAATTCCGCAGCCTGCTCGACCGGGTGCCGCCGGCCGACACTGACGAGGTGCACAAGCTATTCGTCGAGGAACTCGGCGACGAGCCCACGAACCTGTTCAAGAGCTTCGACGAGAAGCCGTTCGCCTCGGCCTCGATCGCGCAGGTGCACTACGCCACGTTGCACAGCGGCGAGGAGGTGGTGGTCAAGATCCAGCGTCCCGGAATCCGTCGCCGCGTCGCCGCCGACCTGCAGATCCTCAAGCGAGGCGCGCAGCTCGTGGAGCTCGCCAAGCTGGGCCGGCGGCTGTCCGCTCAGGATGTGGTCGCCGACTTCGCCGACAATCTGGCCGAGGAGCTCGACTTCCGGCTGGAAGCCCAGTCGATGGACGCGTGGGTGTCGCACATGCACTCCTCCCCACTCGGCGAGAACATCCGGGTACCCCAGGTGTACTGGGACCTGACCAGCCAGCGGGTACTGACGATGGAACGGGTCACCGGGGTGCGTATCGACGACGTGGCCGCGATCCGCAAGAAGGGCTTCGACGGCACCGCGCTGGTCAAGGCTTTGCTGTTCAGCGTGTTCGAGGGCGGCCTGAAGCACGGCCTGTTCCACGGGGACCTGCATGCTGGCAATCTGTACGTCGACGACGGCGGCAAGATCGTGTTCTTCGACTTCGGCATCATGGGCCGCATCGACCCGCGGACCCGGTGGCTGTTGCGCGAGCTCGTGTATGCGCTGCTGGTCAAGAAGGACCATGCGGCCGCGGGCAAGATCGTGGTGCTGATGGGGGCCGTGGGGACGGTGAAACCCGAGGCGCAGGCCGCCAAGGATCTGGAAAAGTTCGCTACCCCGCTGACCATGAAGTCGCTCGGGGATATGTCCTACGCCGAAATCGGCAAGCAACTCTCGGCACTGGCCGATGCCTACGACGTCAAACTGCCCCGCGAACTGGTGTTGATCGGCAAGCAGTTCCTCTACGTCGAGCGCTACATGAAGCTGCTGGCACCGCAGTGGCAGATGATGAACGACCCTCAGCTCACCGGGTACTTCGCCAACTTCATGGTGGACATCAGCCGCGAACACAAAGATTCAGACGGGCCCGACGACGGGATCGAGGCCTGAGTGGCCGGCATGAAGGTGCGGTCCGGATTCGCCAAGTCGTCCGCGGAACCCGGCGATGTCGACCTCTACTACGAGGACATGGGTGACCCGAACGATCCGGCCGTGCTGCTGATCATGGGCCTGGGCGCGCAGATGCTGTTGTGGCGCACCGGTTTCTGCGAAAAGCTGGTGAGCCAGGGATTGCGGGTCATCCGGTACGACAACCGGGACGTGGGCCTGTCCACGAAGTTGTCCGGCCGGCGAGTGGACTCCCCGCTGCCGGTGCGGATGGCCCGGTCATTTCTGGGCCTGCGCAGCCCGTCGGTCTACACGCTCGAAGACGTCGCCGATGACGCGGCCGCCCTGCTCGACCACCTCAACATCGATAACGCTCACATCGTCGGCGGCTCGATGGGCGGCATGATCGCCCAGGTGTTCGCGGCCCGGCACGCGCAGCGCACCAAGTCGCTGGCGGTGATCTTCTCCAGCAACAACCAGCCGCTGCTGCCGCCGCCCGGCATCAAGCAGCTGCTGTCGGTGATCACCGGCCCGCCGGCGAATTCGTCGCGAGAAGCCATCATCGACAACGCTGTTCGGATCAGCAGGATCAACGGCAGCCCCGGCTACCCCACTCCCGAGGATGAGATCCGGGCCCAGGCCGCCGAGCTGTACGACCGCGCCTACTACCCAGCCGGCATCGCCCGGCATTTCGACGCCATTCTCGGCAGCGGCAGCCTGCGCCACCACGACAAGCGGATCAGTGTGCCCACCGTGGTGATCCACGGTCGCTCCGACCGGCTGATGCGCCCGTTCGGGGGCCGTGCGGTGGCCCGCGCGATCGCCGGTGCCCGGCTCGTGTTGATCGACGGAATGGGCCATGAGCTCCCCGAACCCGTGTGGGACGAAATCGTCGGCGAGCTCAAGACGAACTTCGCCATTGCCACCTGATCTCTGCATCTGCAACGTTAATTCCTTTGCCAGGCACCGAAAAGCTCGGTAGCTGGCCGAACTGCCTCTACGCTTCATTGCAAGCAGCCTGGGGGGGCGGCTAGGTCAAGAAGTGGCATAGCGCAGCTCTCGCCGGCGGGTCTCCTCTCGATAGGCGCTGCATGGCAAAACAACCAGAGCAACTCAAACCCCATTTCGACGACGTACAAGCCCATTACGACCTGTCCGACGATTTCTTCGCGCTGTTCCTGGATCCGACCAGGACCTACAGCTGCGCGTACTTCGAACGCGACGACATGTCGCTGCAGGAAGCCCAGTTGGCGAAGATCGACCTTGCGTTGGGCAAGCTCGGCCTACAACCGGGGATGACCTTGCTCGATGTCGGATGTGGTTGGGGTGCAACGGTTATGCGTGCGATCGAACGCTACGACGTCAACGTCGTCGGCCTCACGCTCAGCCGCAACCAAGCCGCCCATGTGCAGCGGAGGTTCGACGAGTCCGACAGCCCCCGCTCCAAGCGGGTGCAGCTGGCCGGCTGGGAACAGTTCGACGAGCCGGTGGATCGCATCGTCTCTATCGGTGCGTTCGAACATTTCGGCCACGACCGCTATGACGACTTCTTCCGCTTCGCCCACGATGCCCTGCCCGCCGACGGCGTGATGCTCTTGCACACGATCACGGGCTTGAAGCCGCAGCAGATCATCGATCGCGGGATGCCGTTGTCGTTCGAGTTCGCCCGGTTCGTCAAGTTCATGGTGACCGAGATTTTCCCTGGTGGGCGACTGCCGTCGATCGAGATGGTCGAGGAGCACTCCGCCCGGGCCGCGTTCACCCTGACCCGGCGGCAGTCCCTGCAGTCGCACTATGCACGCACCCTCGACATCTGGGCCGCCAACCTGCAGGAACACCGCGATGAGGCCATCGCGATCCAGTCGCAGGAGGTCTACGACCGGTACATGCGCTACCTGACGGGTTGCGCCAGCAGCTTCCGGACCGGGTACATCGACGTCAATCAGTTCACCCTGCATGTCGCGGGTTGATTTCCTTCGCCAACGAGGCACCACCCGAAGCATCTCCGCAGGCAAAACCGGACAAATTGTCGTGCGGCGGGAGAAATTTGTTTGCCGACGAAATTCGTTGACGGTAGCGGCAACAGGCCCGTGGCTGATGGCTGCGGTACCCTGAGATTCGCGGGGAGAACTCTACAGCTTGGAGCATATCGAATATGTCCAAATTGACACCGAAATATGAAGAACTGCAGTCGATCTACGACATTTCCAACGAATTCTATGAACTGTTTCTAGGCCCGACAATGGGTTATACGTGCGGCTATTTCGAGCGCGACGACATGACCGGTGACGAGGCCCAGATCGCGAAGTTCGATCTGGCACTGGGCAAGCTGGGCCTCGAACCGGGGATGACGCTGCTGGACATCGGCTGCGGCTGGGGCGCGTGCATGGCGCGGGCAATCGAGAAGTACGACGTCAATGTCATCGGCCTGACGCTGAGTGGCGAGCAGCGGGAATACGCCATCGAAAAGCTCTCCAAGGTGCCCACCGAGCGCAATGTCGAGGTCCGGCTGCAGGGCTGGGAAGAATTCAACGACGAGGTCGACCGCATCGTGTCGATCGGCGCCTTCGAGCATTTCGGATTCGAGCGGTATCCGGCGTTTTTCGAGACGGCCTACAACGCGCTGCCCGACGACGGCACCATGCTGCTGCACAACATCACGGGATTCGACCTGCGGCAGGGCCAGAAGCTCGGCCTGCACATGACGTTCGAAGACGCCCGGTTCGCCCGGTTCATCATGACCGAGATCTTCCCCGGCGGCCGGCTGCCGTCGGTGACGATGGAGGAGGAAAAGGCGACCGAAGCCGGGTTCAAGGTGACCCAGCTGCAGGAGATCGGCCCGCACTACGTTCGGACCCTCAAGATCTGGGCCGACGCGCTCGAGGCCCACAAGGACGAGGCCATCGCGATCCAGGGCCAGGAGGTCTACGACCGCTACGACAAGTACCTCAACGGCTGCCAGAAATACTTCGCCTCGGGCCACATCAGCGTGCATCAGTTCACGCTGCAGAAGTAGCGAGAAGTAGCCAGAAGCAATCTCGCGCGGTCTGTCGGATCCCGGCACCGTCGTTCGTCGGATAGGTAGAGAGTGGAACAGAGGGTTCTCACTCGCTGACGCCGGGAGATGACGATGCATTACTTCGCTTTACTGATCAGCCGCGACGTGGAACTCGCCCCCGACGAGGCAGCCGAGGGCATGGCTGCCTTCCAGGCTTTCCACGCCAAGGCGGCGTCGGCGATCCGGGCGGGCGACGCGCTGGACAAGTCCGCCGCCGCCACCCGCATCGCCGGTGGGCCGGACAACCCGACGATCACCGACGGGCCGTTCGCCGAGGGTGCCGAGGTGGCGTGCGGTTACTACGTGTTCGAGGCCGACAATCTCGATGACGCCCTTGCATTGGCCCGCGATATCCCGGTCGCCCATTTCGGTGCGGTCGAGGTGTGGCCGATGGTCCACTGGCAGGCCCCCGAGCAGCCGCTGGGCAATGACTGGCTGGCCCTGCTGCTGGAGCCGCCTGAGGACGTCAACACGCCGGGAACCGACGAGTGGAATGCGCAGGCGGCCAAGCACGGTGAACTCGCCAAGACCATCGGCGACAGGACGCTGGCGGGCGCGCCGCTGCATCCGCCGACCACCGCGACGACGGTGCGCGTGCGCGACGGCAAGGTGCTGCTGACCGACGGGCCCTACATCGAAGGGGCCGAGGTGGCCAACGGCTTCTACGTGCTGCGTGCCTCCGATCGCGAGGAGGCGGTCAAACTGGCGTCGATGATTCCCGCATCGGCCATCGAGGTCCGCCAGTTGGCGGGCGTCTCGGGCCTGTAGTCCTCGGTGACCCAGCTGGACGGCGTCTTTCGGCGCGAGTGGGGCCCGGTGGTGGCCACCATCGCCCGCTGGTCGGGTGATCTCTCCGTGGCCGAGGACGCCGTCCAGGAGGCCTGTGCGCACGCGCTGCAGACATGGCCCGCCGAGGGTGTGCCCGCCAATCCCGGTGCGTGGTTGATCACCGTGGCACGCAACCGCGCCCTGGACCGGCTGCGGCGTGAATCTGCCCGTCCCGGAAAGGAACTCGCAGCGGTGTACGAGCAGGTGAACGCGTCGGGCGGTGATGCCGAGCTGCACCCGGTGCGCGATGACGAGCTGCGGATGATGTTCACCTGCGCTCACCCTGCGCTGGACCGCAGTTCGCAGCTGGCCCTCACGCTGCGGCTGATCTCGGGGCTCACCGTCACCGAGATCGCCCGCGCCCTGCTGCAGTCCGACGCCGCGGTCGGGCAGCGGATCACCCGGGCCAAGAACAAGATTCGGCAGGCCAACATCCCGCTGCGGGTGCCGCCACCGGAGCTTCTGGAGGAGCGCACGCCACACGTGCTCGGCTGTATCTATTCGGTGTTCACCGAGGGCTATTGGTCGACAGGTGGCCCGTCGGCCATCCGCGACGAACTGTGCGACGAGGGTGTCCGGCTCTCGGGTGAACTGTGTGCGTTGATGCCGGGCAACCAGGATGCGCACGCGCTCGCAGCGCTTGTGCTGCTGCATGATTCGCGCCGTCGCACCAGGGTGGACGAGGGCGGTGCGCTGATACCGCTGGACGAGCAGGACCGTAGCCATTGGGATCGGGGACGTATCGCGCGGGGCCTGGAGCAGTTGCGGTTGGCCGAGGGCGCACCCGGCACCTATCTCCCGCAAGCGGTGATCGCGGCGCTGCACGCCACCGCGCCTACCTGGCAGCACACCGACTGGGCCACCATCTGCCTGGCCTACGACCGGCTGGCCGCGATGACGGACTCCCCTGTCGTGCGCGCCAATCGCGCACTCGCCGTTGGCTTTCGCGACGGCTTCGCGGCCGGCCTGGCCGCACTCGACGAAGTGGCCGACGATCCGCGGCTGGCCCGGACCAATGCGGTGGCGCCGATCCGCGCGGATCTTCTGCGGCGGGCCCGCCGCTTCGACGAGGCCCGGAGCTGGTACCGCATCGCACTTGAGGGCGAAGGCTCTGGGTCCGAGCCGGCCCGGGCCTTCCTGCGACGCCGGCTCGCCGAATGCGCCACCTCTTGATTGCCGAGCAGTCCCCCGCAAGCGGGAGGGGCCCCAACAAAAGTGCCCCAAATCCGTAGATTTGGGGCACTTTTGTGTCTGCTCGCGCAGAGAAAATTACGCCTCGGTGCCGATGGTCGGCTCCGCGAGCTACGCCTCGGTGAAGTTCCGGGTCACCGACGGGTCGACCGGGATACCCGGGCCCGTGGTGGTGGAGACGGTCACCTTCTTGAGGTAACGCCCCTTCGAGGACGACGGCTTGGCACGCAGCACCTCGTCGAGGGCGGCACCGTAGTTCTCGGCCAGCTTGGCCTCGTCGAAGGACGCCTTGCCGATCACGAAGTGCAGGTTGGCCTGCTTGTCGACGCGGAAGTTGATCTTGCCGCCCTTGATGTCGGCCACAGCCTTGGTGACATCGGGAGTGACGGTGCCGGTCTTGGGGTTCGGCATCAGACCGCGCGGGCCCAGCACGCGGGCGATCCGACCGACCTTGGCCATCTGATCCGGGGTGGCGATCGCGGCGTCGAAGTCCAGGAAACCGCCCTGGATCTTCTCGATCAGGTCGTCGCTGCCGACGACGTCGGCGCCGGCGGCCAGTGCCTGCTCGGCCTTCTCGCCGACGGCGAACACGGCGACGCGGGCGGTCTTACCGGTGCCGTGGGGCAGGTTGACGGTGCCGCGGACCATCTGGTCAGCCTTGCGGGGGTCGACGCCGAGGCGGATGGCGACCTCGACGGTGGCGTCCTGCTTCTTGGAGGAGGTCTCCTTGGCCAGCTTCGCGGCCTCAAGCGGGGTGTAGAGCTTGTCCCGGTCGACCTTCTCCGCGGCTTCGCGGTATGCCTTGCTGTTCTTGCTCATTGTGAATCCAATCGTGTCTGTTGGAGTCGTGGTCCTGCGGGCCGATGCCAGCCCTGCCACGCGTTCCGAGTTATTCGACGGTGATGCCCATGGAGCGGGCGGTGCCGGCGATGATCTTCGCCGCGGCGTCGATGTCGTTGGCGTTGAGATCGGCCTTCTTGGTCTCAGCGATCTCGCGCACCTGGTCCCAGGTCACCTTGGCGACCTTGGTCTTGTGCGGCTCGCCCGAACCCTTGGGCACACCGGCGGCCTTGAGCAGCAGCCTGGCGGCGGGCGGGGTCTTCAGTGCGAAAGTGAAGCTGCGGTCCTCGTAGACGGTGATCTCCACGGGGATGACGTTTCCGCGCTGCGACTCGGTCGCGGCGTTGTACGCCTTGCAGAACTCCATGATGTTGACGCCGTGCTGGCCAAGTGCAGGACCGACCGGCGGGGCGGGGTTGGCCTGCCCGGCCTGGATCTGCAGCTTGATGAGCCCGGCGACCTTTTTCTTCGGGGCCATGCTTCTGGTGTTCCTTTACTTGCTCATCCAAGGGCGTGAAACGCCCGTTGTTTCTAGCCGCTGTGGCGACTAAATCTTTGAGACCTGGTTGAAGGTCAGTTCGACAGGTGTCTCGCGGCCGAAGATGGACACCAACACCTTGAGCTTCTGCTGCTCGGCGTTGACCTCGCTGATGGAGGCGGGCAGCGTCGCGAACGGGCCGTCCATGACGGTGACGGACTCGCCGACCTCGAAATCGACCAGGATCTCGGGACGTTCCAAGGTGGCCTCGGTGCTGGCACCGGCCGCGGCGGCGGCGCTGGACTTGGCGGGCTTCTTGGCCGCGCCCTGCGGCAGCAGGAACTTCACCACGTCGTTCAGCGACAGCGGGGACGGCCGCGAGGTGGCGCCGACGAAACCGGTGACACCCGGGGTGTTGCGCACTGCGCCCCACGACTCGTCGTTGAGCTCCATGCGCACCAGGATGTAGCCCGGCAGCACCTTGCGGTTGACCTGCTTGCGCTGGCCGTTCTTGATCTCGGTGACCTCTTCGGTGGGCACCTCGACCTGGAAGATGTAATCGCCGACGTCAAGGTTCTGCACGCGGGTCTCGAGGTTGGCTTTCACCTTGTTCTCGTAACCGGCGTAAGAGTGGATGACGTACCAGTCACCCGGCTTGAGCCGCAGTTCCTTCTTGAGCGCGACTGCCGGGTCCTCGTCTTCGTCGGCTTCGTCCGCGGCAGGTGCCTCAGCCGCCTCTTCGGCGACCTCGGCTTCTGGCGTTTCGGTTTCGTCGACCGTTGCGGCCTCGACGGCCTCCTGGCCCTCGGCCGAATCGTCGGTCTGCGACTCGACGCCGTCGACGTCAACGGTCTCGTCGGCGACCGTCTCGTCGCCGTCGAACGTGGTCACGTTGTCAGTCCTCTCTCAAATTCCGGATCAGGTGCCGAACACAAGCGACACCAGCCGCGCCAGTCCAAGGTCGGCGCCGGAGATCAGCGCAACCATGAACACCAGGAAGACCAGCACCACCGTGGTGTAGCTGACCATCTGCTTGCGGTTCGGCCAGATCACCTTGCGGAGCTCGGCAACGACCTGCCGCAGGTAGTTGACGACGAACATGATCGGGTTCCGCGACGGCCCGGCCTTCGTGGCCTTCGCGTTCTTCTTGGCCTTCTTCGACTTGCCGGAGTCGGCCTCGACATCGTCGCTCGACGCGTCGCCCGCGGCGGCCTCGTCACCGTCGGCCTCAGCAGCCACGCCACGACGGGTCCGCTTGCCGGTCGGGCGCAGCGGCCGGGTCACCACAGCGGTCTGGCCGTGGGTGGTGTCCGTTGCCCCGGTGTCGGTGCCAGCGTCGGTTCCAGTGTCGTCTGCGGAGCCGGCACCTTCGCGCTCGTCGCTCACCGCATGCCTTTCATCCTGGTTTGTGTGTTCACCTTCCAGTGTCCACACGTTGTCGAGTATTCAGTTTGAGCAGGGGCGACAGGACTTGAACCTGCAACCTGCGGTTTTGGAGACCGCTGCTCTGCCAGTTGAGCTACGCCCCTCTGTTGGTGACTTTCTGGCACTTTCGTCACCGTACTGCGTCGAGGCTTACACAATTCGCGCGCTCCCCGATCGCTCGATGGTCAAGCAGACGGACAGCGCGCTGAAATGGGAAAAACCCCGGTTTCCGAGTGTACCCGGCGTGGGCGCCAGAAACTAATCGCACCCACTGATGACGACTACTCCCCGGCGGCCTTCCGCACGACCTTGCCGGTTTCCGGATCCCACTTCACCTGGATGGAATCGTCGGCGTCGTGACCCATCATGGTGGTGATGGCCTCCAGGACCACCGCACCCTCGTCATCGGTGCAGACGTTGTGGGTGACGACGATGTCGGCGCCGAAGCGCTCCTCTACGGAGGTGACCTCCATGACGGCGTGCAGCTGATCGCCGGCCTTGAGCGGCTTGCGGTACACGAACTTCTGGTCCACCTGGACGATCTGCTTGGTTTCCATGCCGATGTCGACGTTCTGGAAGAAGTGTTCCTGCACCAGCAGCGCCAGCGTGGAGGCGAAAGTCAGCGGAGCGACCAGGGCGTCATGGCCGAGTTCGGCTGCAGCGGCCTCGTCGTGGCTGGCCGGGTCCATGGCCTTGACGGCCTTGGCGTACTGACGGATCTGCTCGCGGCCGATCAGGAACGGGTACGGATACTTCCAGACCATTCCCCGGATATCAGCCTTGAGTGCCATGGCCCAGAACTCCTTACGCCAGTTTCGCGGTCGCTATGGCCCGCCCGAAGATCTTCTTCCCGCCTGCGGTCGCCGAGATGGCGATGGTGACCAGTTTCGCTTCGGGATCCACGGACTTCACGCGGCCGTTGAAGACGATCTCGGCTCCGACACCGTCGTTGGGAACCGGCACGACGGCGGTGAACCGGACGTTGTACTCGGTCACGGCAGCCGGGTCGCCGACCCATTCGGTGACGTAGCCGCCGCCGACGCCCATGGTCAGCATGCCGTGGGCGATCGCGGTGTCGAGGCCGACCTGCTTGGCGATCTCGTCGTCCCAGTGGATCGGGTTGAGGTCACCGGATACGCCGGCGTAGTTGACCAGATCTCCACGGGTCAGCGGGATCACCCGCTCCGGGAGCGTGTCGCCGACCTTGACCGAACTGAACTCGCGCAGCGCCATCAGTTAAAACCCTCTTCTCCGTCACCCGCACGCCCCGCGAGGGTCGTGTAGGCCTCCTGGACCACCTCACCGTTGTCATTGGTGATGATGTTCTTGGTCACGATGATGTCGGTGCCGTGCGCCTTGCGCACGGAGTGCACGTAGACGTCGCAGTACAGCTTGTCACCGGCCTTGACCGGCTTGTGGAACTTCAGCTCCTGATCGACCTGGACGATCTGAGCATCCTGGATGCCGATCTCGGCCCATTCGAAGAAGGCCCACTGCGCCTGGTAACCGAAAATGCAGATAAAGGTCAGCGGCGCCAGCACCGAGTCGTATCCGAGCTCGGCCGCGGCAGCCTCGTCGTGGTAGAACGCACCATCGTTCTTGACCGCGATCGCGTGCTCGCGGATCTTCTCGCGCCCGACCTCGTAGTGCTCAGGATGCCGGTAGTGCATCCCGACGATGCTGGTCGAAAGAGCCACAGCGAATGGCTACCGCGACTCTTTGTGCGGCTGGTGGGTGCCGCAGTTAGGGCAGAACTTCTTGATCTCGAGCCGGTCGGGATCGTTGCGGCGGTTCTTCTTGGTGATGTAGTTGCGGTGCTTGCACACCTCGCACGCCAAAGTGATCTTCGGCCGTACGTCGGTACTCGACGCCACGTCAGTTCTCCCTGCTCAAAATCACGCTCTGCTTTTGATGTTCCTGTAGCGGTGGGGAGGCTCGATCTCCCGACCTCACGATTATGAGTCGTGCGCTCTAACCAGCTGAGCTACACCGCCCCGATCGACGCGGGCGGGGCTCCGCCCGGGCGTCCACCGAGCCCCCTAACGGAATCGAACCGTTGACCTTTTCCTTACCATGGAAACGCTCTGCCGACTGAGCTAAGGGGGCTTGTCCCCGCGGCGTTGCGGCTGCGGGGCCTTAAAGAGGGTACAACCTCCCCGGCAGCCGCACCAAACCGCAGGTCAATGCGGCCGCCGAGGAGCTGTTTTCCCTGGTCGGCTAGTCCAGGAGCCAATCGTTGGGTGCGAACAGCTCGCAATGCACCCGCTCGATGGCGACCCCTCGCCCGCTCAGCTGGGTGCGGACCGCCTCGACGAAGCCGGCCCCGCCGCACAGGTAGTAGGCGGCGTCGGCGGGCAGTTCGATGCCGTCGAGCTTGAGCAGGCCGGCGTGCACGCCGGGGGCACCACCGGTGACGCCGTCCTCGTACCAGAGGTCGAGGCTCGCGTTGGGCAGTGCGTCGATCAGCTCTTGCTGACGCTCCCGCAGTGGGTGACCGTTGTCGCTGCGGTCGGCGTGCAGGACCCGCACGTGGGTCTCGGGCGCCTCGGCGGCCAGGAACTCCAGGATGCCGACCATCGGGGTGACCCCGATCCCAGCCGACACCAGCACCAGCGGGCCGTCGGGCCGGCCGCCGTTGTACAGGTCACCGAAGGGCACCGTGACGTCGAGCAGATCGCCGACACAGAGGTTGGCCCGGATCCACGACGACACCTCGCCCGCGGGCTGGTCCGCGACGGCGTCGACCGGCTTGACCGCAA
This sequence comes from Mycolicibacterium nivoides, assembly GCF_003855255.1. NCBI lineage: Bacteria > Bacillati > Actinomycetota > Actinomycetes > Mycobacteriales > Mycobacteriaceae > Mycobacterium > Mycolicibacterium nivoides. The sequence goes on from NZ_CP034072.1 coordinate 5,191,740, forward strand.
ACGTCAGATCGGTGGACCCGGGTGCGCCGACCAGGCTGTACTGCCGTAGCTGACGGGCACCGTCGGGCAGGGTCACGCCGACCGATACGTACTGTCCGGCAGCGAAGTTGACGGGCTCGGCGGCACGGACCGTCACGAGCACCGCACCGGACGGGTCGTCGACGCGGGAGACGACGCGCAGGCGCCGGAAGACGTCACCGGGTTCGACGCCGGCACCCGCGTACAGATCCCGCTCCAGCGCGATCAGGGTGTCGGCCATGATCCAGTAGACCCGGTCCCAGGCCTCGGCCACCTCGGCGGTCACGGTATCCGCACCCAGCACCTCCACGATCGCGGCGAACAGGTTGTCGTGCACGATCGGGTACTGGCCGGCGGTGATGCCGAGCGAGGCGTGCTTGTGACCGATGCGCGCCAGCAGGGCCGACGGGTGCGGCAGGTCCGGGTTGACCAGATGGGTCGCGAACGTGGCGATCGAAGCCGCCAGTGCGCGCTGCTGGGCGCCCTGGGCCTGGTTGCCACGGTTGAACAGGTTGCGCAGCAACTCTGGGTGGTTGGCAAACAGTCGCCGGTAGAACTCCGAAGTGATTTCGTCGATGTGCGCGCCGATGAGAGGCAGTGTCGCCGAGACGATTTCGGCGTGGTGCGGCTCCAGTTCGTCGCGTACCGCAGACGGCTCGGGGCTGGTGACGGTCATCGGAGATTCCCTTCGGTTGTGAGTTGTAAAACAATCGGCAGGCGGTTGTCTGCCGTCAGGTCTGTCACGGTGTAGCGGTCGAGCTCGCGGTAGAACGCCTCCTTGGCGTCGGCCAGAACGCGGCGGAGCCGGCAGGCCGCGATGAGCGGACACGGGGAATCCCCGCCGCATTCGATGACCTCGCGGTCGCCTTCGAGTTCGCGCACCAGCCAGCCGATCGAGGCGTTGCGCCCGGCGTCGGTGAGCACCAGTCCCCCGACCCGGCCCCGCCGGGCGTGCACCATGCCCAGCTCGGACAGCTTGGACACCGCCTTGGCGACGTGATGCTCGGACGCGTTGGCCCCCGAGGCGATGGTGCGGGTGGTGATGCGGCGGGACTCGGACTCACCCGAGGCCAGCAGCATCAGCGTGCGCAGTCCTAGGTCGGTGAACCGGGTGAGGTGCATACCGATGACGCTAGTAATTCCGCATTTTCGATGCGAGTTTTATTGGATGTGGGGTCAAACACGTCATGACGTGCGGTTTTTAGACCTGCGCGGATGCCGGTCCCCGGTGATCCAGGGCACCGGGCACCACGTCGGCCCTGGGCCGCACACCGGCCACCCATAGTCTTGACGGATGTCCGAGCCCCAGGTTGATGACCGCTTGTACTTCCGGCAGTTGTTGTCAGGTCGCGACTACGCGGCCGGCGACGTGATCGCCCAGCAGATGCGCAACTTCTCGTACCTGATCGGCGACCGCGAGACCGGCGATGCCGTGGTCGTCGACCCTGCGTATGCGGCCAACGATCTGGTCGACGCGCTCGAGAACGACGGCATGCACCTGTCCGGCGTGCTGGTCACCCATCACCACCCCGACCACGTCGGCGGCACGATGGCGGGCTTCTCCCTCAAGGGCCTCGCCGAGCTGCTGGAACGCCAGAGCGTGCCGGTCCACGTCAACACCCACGAGGCCAACTGGGTTTCCCAGGTCACCGGGATCGCGCAGAGCGAGCTGACCGAGCACGTGCACGGCGACAAGGTTTCGGTCGGCGCGGTGGAGATCGAGCTACTCCACACTCCCGGCCATACCCCGGGTAGCCAGTGCTTCCTGCTGGGCGGCCGACTGGTCGCCGGGGACACGTTGTTCCTCGACGGATGCGGGCGCACCGACTTTCCCGGCGGCAATGTCGACGACATGTTCCGCAGTCTTCAGGCGCTGGCCAAGCTGCCCGGAGACCCGACCGTCTTCCCCGGGCACTGGTACTCGGAGGAACCGAGCGCTCCGCTCGATGAGGTCAAACGCAGCAACTACGTGTATCGGGCGTCAAACCTCGACCAATGGCGCATGTTGATGGGCGGCTGATGAACCGTTCCAGTCGGGCCAAATACGGAATCCGCTGAATTAACGCCGCCGCAACGGGGCTATTCCGCCTTGCTACCGGCTATCTGCCACGGATTTCGTTGCCAAAACGGTTGCAATAGGAACTAAGCACCGGTTTCCGCGATTCGAGTAGTGCAATACTCAGGACATCAGGCTGCAGACCCGGCAAAGTAACTGTCAGCAATAGTTGAGCAGTAGTTGACAGTCCCGCCGGGGGTCACCGTGAAGAACATCGTGCTGTGCTTCGACCACACAGATGAACATCCCGGACTCCGTGACGCGTCGAATACCGAGATGCTGTTTCGGTTGCTGGACGACACCGATCAGTTGACCTGGTATCACAGCGGCACGGCCATACGACACGGCCGAAGAATCGCGCCGGGCCGCCGCGGAGATGCCGTCAGCGAAGCCCGAGCCGCCATCGTCGAGGCGTACCGATTCCTCGGCGACGCCTGGGATCCAGGCGACCGGATCTTCGTGTTCGGCGGGGGCGAAGGCGGGCATCGCGCCGGTGAGCTGGCCACCCTGCTCGGCACGGTCGGCCTGTTGCCGGCGCACTCCGACGACGTGCTCGACTACGCACTCGCCACCTACGTACTGCCCCGCACTCCGCGCACGCCTCAGGATTGGCGGCAGATCAGGGTGCTGGCGGCGCAACTCGTCGGCGATCGCGACCCTGCGGTGCCGGTGCGGTTCGTCGGGCTGTGGAACGCGACGGCCACTCCGGGCACCAAACAGCGGATGGGTCCGCTGCCGACCGTGGAATCGGGCCGGCATGCGGTGGGCGTGGACGGCGGGCGCCGGACCGTGCGGTACTGCGAGCGCCTCGACGAAGTCTGGTTCCGGGGAGCCCGCTGCGATGTCACCGGTGGCACGGGTGCCTGCTGGCCGCTGGCCGATATCGCCCTGGACTGGATGCTGGACGGGGCCATCGCCGCCGGGCTACACGTTGTCGACAACACAGCCTGCCCCACCGACCTCGACGCGCTGGCCGGGACCGCATCGGCGATCGGTCGGTGCCGGGCACCGCTGGACGCGCGGGTGCACGCCAGCGTCGAGGTGTACCTGCGTTCGCACCCGCACTATTGGCGGCGGCTGCCCGCGCGCATCGAATGGGCCGATACCGAGTGGCTGGCCCGTGGTGAGCGGTTGGTGCACAGGCCGGTGACCCCGACCGTGCAGCGCGACATCCTCACCGCCATCGCCTCGTGAGCCGGCCGGTTTTGGCCAAAGTTTGCTGAGCCGGACCGCTGCCCGCGCCTGATGTCCGTGATATACCCACTTGGTGGGGATCATCGATTCAGTCACGGAGCGGGGGCGTGAGTTGGCTAGTTTCGAACCGGGTGCGTGGACTGCGCTCGCAGCATGGGTGGCGATCGTCGTCGTCGTCATCGCGCTGATCTATGCGTGGCGGCAGTACCTGAAGGCCAAGGAGCGGCAGGCCGAGCTGACTCAGCCCAACGTGTCGATGTTCATGGAGCCCAGCAGTGCCGATTGGCATCTGGTCGAACTGGTCGTCCGCAACTACGGGCAACGGCCGGCCTACGGTTTGCGGTTCGAGTTCGCGAACCCGCCGACGGTCGGCAAATACGAAAGCTCCTACGACGACAACTTCGTCGACATCGTGCCGTTGAACCTGCCCGCCGAGATCCCGTACCTGGCGCCGTCGCAGGAGTGGCGCATCGTGTGGGATTCGGCCCTGGACCGCAAGCAATTGGGTGAGGCCATCGCGTCCCGCTTCGACGGCGCAGTCACCTACTACGACGAGCCGGGCTCCCCCGGCAAGCCCAGCGGGCGCAAGCTGCGCAACACCGCGGTGCTGGATTGGGCGACGCTGCCACCGGTGGACCGCATGGAGCTGCTGACCACCCATGACCAGGCGCGCCGGGAGAAGCAGAAGCTCGAGTTGTTGCGCGGTGTGCTGACGTATTTCCAGTACGCGGCCAAGGAGTCCGACGAGCAGACGCTGCGGAACGAGATCAACCGCATCAATGCCCTGGGCGCCGAGGTGCGGTCCCGCTGGCGCGACCGGTACGAGGCCAGCCATGACGATGACGACGACGATTACGACGATGACGACCCCGAGACCGACCTGATCAAACCGGCGGCAACCTCTGGCAGGCGTCATCGGGCCTGAGGCCACTCGCTAGCATCAGTGCGATGAGCAGCCTGGTGAGCTACGAGCTCAACGATGCCGTCGCCACGATCACGATGGACGACGGCAAAGTCAACGCACTGTCGCCTGCGATGCAGGCCGAGATCAACGCGGCGCTGGATCAGGCGGCCGCAGGCGCGGCTGCCGGCGAGGTGAAAGCCGTGGTGCTGGCGGGCAATTCGAAGGTGTTCAGCGGCGGGTTCGACCTGAGCGTGTTCTCGGCCGGCGATGCGGCGGCGACCCTGGCCATGCTCGCCGGCGGCTTCGAGCTGTCGGTGCGGTGTCTGACCTTCCCGGTGCCGGTGATCATGGCCGCGACCGGACATGCCATCGCGATGGGCTCGTTCCTGCTGCTGTCGGGTGATCATCGGGTCGGCTCGGTGACGTCGCGGTGCCAGGCCAACGAGGTGAAGATCGGGATGACGCTGCCGATCTCGGCCATCGAGATCATGCGGATGCGCTTGACCCGCGCCGCCTTTCAACGCGGAGTCTCCATGGCCGCGGTGTTCACCGGTGACGTGGCCATCGCGGGCGGCTGGCTCGATGAGGTCGTCGAGGCCGACGCGGTGCTGTCCCGCGCCCAGGAGGTGGCCGCCGAAGCTGCGGCAACCTTGAACACCGGTGCACACGTGGCTAGCAAGCTCAAGGCCCGCGCCGAGGCCATCACCGCGATTCGCGCCGGAATCGACGGGCTGGCAAAGGAATTCGCGGGTTAGACGCCTTCCGGTCGGCCCTGCTCGACAGGGTCACCCACGCAGGCGCCGCACCAGCAGGTACACCAGGCGCCCGACCAACCCGAACACCGTCACCAGGACCACCACCGCGGCCACGTACGGCAGAGCGGACTCGGCGCCGGAGGCGATACCGTCCCACCAGGTCGGTGGGCCCACCGTGACGGTCACCGCGTAGCGCCGGCACACCCGGTCACCGTTGTCGGACTCGACCAGGCTGACCTGCGCAGTTCCCGTCTGCCGCGCTCGGTATCTCATGGTGTTGGTGCCATTGCCGTTTCCCGCAGGCGGCGGCTTCCGGGCAGGCTGGTAGAGCTGGCCCAGATATTCCGCGACGTCGGGGGCGGAGTTGTCTTCCTTGCGCCACTGGCAACCGGTTTGGTCGTAATCGTCGGCGAGCACGATGTCGAAGAGCTGGCCGCTCCGGACTTGGACGTGACCGCCATTGTCATCGTCGGTTGCGATCACATCCGGCTGCGGCGCACAGCCACCCGCCATCAGCACCAGCGAGCACAGAAGCGAAAGGGCCAGCCAACGCACGGGCCGGCCCCATCCCTCTGACATCAAACAATCGTATGGGCCGGCTACCACCGTGGTTGACGGCAATCTCGCGCCCTAGCGACGGGGCGGTCCCCTCGCGTTCGTAACGCCACGGCGTCAAACGCGGAGCGACGGGCGACGACTCCGCGCCCGCACCGCCGATCGCACCAATACATGTATGTGCTATGCACATATAGTGCCTCGCTACAACCAACTCGATGAGCTCCTCGTGCGCATTCACACCGTCCGGCAGCGCCCTGGGTGGCGGCGCCGGCTGATCGACGCATCGGGCAGTGTCCCGTCGCTGTCGACGCTGCGGGTGTTGCGCGCCGTCGAGCAGCGGGAGAAGGCCGGGCAGAGCGCATCGATCGGCGAGGTGGCCGAGAACATGGCCGTCGAGCACTCCACCGCCAGCCGCACCGTCGCCAATGTCGTCGCCGCCGGGCTGCTGACCAAGAGCCAAGACGTCGATGATCAGCGCCGGTGGGTGCTCACCCTCACCGACGCGGGACGCCGGGCCCTCGCCGACGTCACCGAACGGCGGCGCGAAATGGTCGCCGAGACCGTGGCCGAGTGGCCCGAGTCCGACGTCGACAAACTCGTCGACCTGCTGGAGCAGCTGGTGACCGATTTCGAGCGGGGGATCTGTTCGTGACGGCCCAGACCACTGCCCGCCCGCAGCCGCGCGGCGCCCTGCGGCTGATGTTCGACCCGGTCTTCGGCGCCTTGTTCTGGGGCAAGATGTTCTCCGTCGTCGCGGTGTGGACGCACGGCATCGTGGCGGCCATCGTGATCTTCGACGCCACCGGCTCGGCGGTGATGGTGGGCATGGTCGGCGTCGCCCAGTTCCTCCCCCAGCTCATCCTGAGCCCGACCAGCGGCAAGTGGGCCGACGTCGGCAACCCGGCCCGCCAGATCCTGTGGGGCCGGGTCTTGTGCATCATCGGCTCCGGCTCGACCGCACTCTGGCTGTACCTGTCCCCCGACCTGCAGGGCACGGCCGCGGCGGTCCCGGTACTCGTCGGCTCCACCCTCGTGGGCTTCGGATTCGTCATCGGCGGCCCGGCCATGCAGTCGGTCGTGCCGAGTCTCATCCGCGACGGCGAACTGCCGACGGCCATGGCGCTCAACAGCATTCCGATGACCATCGGCCGCATCCTGGGTCCGGCCATCGGCGCGTTCCTGGCCGCCCGTCTCGGCGCGGCGCCGGGTTTCGCGATCAGCGCGGGCCTGCACATGGTGTTCGCGATCTTCCTGCTGCTGGTCACCTTCCCGGCCCGGCCCGAGCGCAGCCCGGACGGCGACTACCGGGTGCGCGCGGCGCTGGCCTACGTCTGGCGGGACCGTCCGCTGCTGCTGGCGCTGCTGGCCGTGACGACGGTGGGCTTCGCCTCCGATCCGTCCATCACGCTCACCCCGTCGATGGCCGAGGATCTCGGCGGCGGCGCCCATCTGGTGGGTGCGCTGTCGGCGGCGTTCGGCATCGGCGCGGCCGTCGGCATGGTGGTGCTGGCTTCTTTGCGTGGGCGGGTGCCCGCGGCCCTGGTATCGGCGATCGGGCTGTGGATGTTGGTCGCCGGGTCGGGCCTGCTGGCGCTGAGTACCGTGACGGCCTTGGCCCTGGCGGGTTTCGCGATCGCGGGGCTGGGTTTCGGCTGGGCGATGACGGGTCTGAGCACCGTCGTGCAGGAGCGGGCCCCCGAGGAACTGCGGGGCCGCATCATGGCGTTGTGGCTCGTCGGCTTCCTCGGGTCGCGCCCGTTCGCGGCGGCACTGCTGGGCGGTGCGGCCGACGTGTTCAACGTGCGGGTGGCGTTCATGATCGCCGGTGCGGTGACGCTGGCGGTGACCCTGGCCGCCCGCCCGGCCGCGTTGTCGGCACCAAACCCCGTGGCGGCCTGACGCTCAGGCCACCCGCACAATGCGTCCGGCCGCCCCGTCGACCTCGACGATATGGCCGGTGCGCAGTACCCGGCTGGCGGTCTTCGATCCGACCACGCACGGGATGCCGAACTCCCGGGCGATGATCGCCGCATGCGACATCGTGGCCCCGGTGCTCAGGACCACCGCGGCCGCATAGGTGAAGTACGGCGTCCAGCCGACGTCGATGCTGTCGGCGACCAGGATTTCGCCGGGGCTCAGTTGGTGCAGCGATTCCACGGTCACCACCCGGACGCGGCCCGTGACGGAGCCGACAGACGCCGGTATCCCGGAAAGCGCTTCGCCACATCCGATTTCGGGGACCGTCTCGGGACTCGGCGTCCAAGTCCCGACGAAGTCCAGCGGTGGCCGTTCGCGCTCCAGACGCGCCCGTTCGGCCCGCCGGCGCAACACCAGGTACCGGACGTCCAGCGGAGGCCACAGCAGTTCGTCGAGCACGAGGTAGAACACGTCGTCGGGGTCGACGATGACGCCCTGCTCCACCAGCCGCGCGCCCAGTTCTCGGGCAGCGAGTCGATATTCGTGGGTGAGGCGGATCGCGGCGTCGCGGCCGCGTTCCCTGGACCGCTGGAACCACGCCCCGACCCAGGTCAGCAACCGCACCCACGGCGACATCGCCGGCTCGGGCACTCGATGCTGGGCAGCGCCCGCGAGCTTGCCGACCACCTCGAGCAACACTGCCGGGTCGTCGGCGAAGACCGGGTTGGCCAGCTCACTCTCCCCCGGTCCCCGGTGTCCCCATGCGGCGACCACGGCATCGAGCCGTGCAACGAACTCCGGGTGCTGCGTCCTCAGCAGTTCGATGGCCGGCCCGGTTCGGTGTTCCCTGAGGACGGCCGCGATCGCGGGGTCCGAGGCGACATCGGCGGCCAGCGCACGGGTGGCCATGGTCAGACCCGCGCTCGCCAATTTCTCCATCCCGCCGAAGAATTCGGTGGACAGTGAGCGGCGGGCCAGGATCTCGAGAACGCCGGTGAACGACACCGAAGCCAGGGTAATGAGTGCGGCCGTGCCCCAGGCGTCGACGACTTCGTCATGCAGACAACGCAATTCGTCGCGCAGTCGCACGTCGGACCGGCCGGCGTAATACGCGGCACCGCGCTGCCGGCTGCGCGCGTCGACATCCATCCGCTTGGTTTCGGTACCGGAGGACGCCACGAACACCAGCAGCCGCGGCAACCGGCGCGCCTTGGCCCACAGCCCCGCCCGCGCGGTCTCGGAGCCGTCGTCGTCATGGTCGGCGCCGAACAGCTTGTCGCGCCAGCCCGCAGGCCCGGCGGCGGGAAGTACGGCGCCCGCCGCGAACAGCACCGTCAGGTTGGCGTAGATCCGGTGGCCGAAGGCCCCGGTCTGCTCCTCGATGACCGCGCGGCGCAACTCACCGTCCACGCTCATCGCTTCGACCGCGTGGACCCCCATGACCCGCATGCCGTCGAGCGAAAGCTCCAGCGACAACGGCGTCATCGGCCCCGGGAACGCCTCGGTGGTGTTCACCGCGGTGTATGCGGGCCAGCGCGGGTCGACGTCGGTGTCGAATTCGCCGCGGGCATCGCTCGCCGGATATCGGAGCGCCGGCGCGCGGGTGGGCACCCGCACCCACGGGTAACGCCACGGCAGCCGAATCTGCCTACCGCGCACGACGATGTGGGCCCGGTTGGCTGTGGCGAAGTCCCGCACGCAGTCTGACGCCGACCACGCGGGGTGGAATCCGAGGGCACTCAGCCGGGCGGTGTCCAGCTCGGGGTCGACCTCGCCGGCCCGCTCGAAGTACGGCTAGCCCAGCAGCGCGGCCACCTGCCGCAACGGCAGTGAGTCGGCGGCCAGGCCCACCACACCGGCCCAGTCCGGGTTGTCGACGGCGTCGGCTATGAAGCGCGCGACGTCATCGGGGTGAACGAATTGCACCGGGTTGGGCCGGTTCCTGGCCCCGACGATGACGGGTGCGGCGTAGCGCAGGCGTGTCGCACCGGCCGCATCCCGGCCCAGCACCGGGGCCAGCTCGACGCGCAGTTCGGCGTCCCGCGTCACCGTGATGACGCGGGATTCCAGCCGCACGACGACACTGCCGGCCTCGGACAGCTGGTGTCCCCTGCGCCGCAGTTCCGCCCGGATAGCGGCGTCGGCGCCGTCGCAGGTACCGCTGACCACAACGCGCATCCCAATCAGTGTGCGGCGGCCGCGGGCGGGCTGTCAGTCGATTTGCTCAGGATCGTCGGCCTGGGGTTTTCGGTGTCGGCCCGCGGTCCTATCGTGTGTATCGATGGCACTGCACCTGCACCGGGCCGAGCGCACCGATCTGCTCGCCGACGGACTGGCTGGTCTGCTGTCGCAACCTCCGTCCGATCCGTTCGCCCAGGAGCTCGTGCTGGTCCCGGCCAAGGGCGTGGAGCGCTGGCTGAGCCAGCGGCTGTCGAACCGGCTCGGGGTGTGCGCGGCGGTCGAGTTCCGCAACCCGCGTTCGCTGATCGCCGAGCTGACCGGGACCGCCGAGGAGGATCCCTGGTCGGCGGACTCGATGGCCTGGCCCCTGCTGGCGGTCATCGACGACAACCTGGACCAGCCGTGGTGCCGGCCGGTGGCCACGCACCTCGGTCACTTCGAGACCGGTGACGAGTACGAGCTGCGTCAGGGCCGGCGCTACGCGGTGGCCCGCCGGTTGGCCGGACTGTTCGCCTCCTATGCCCGGCAGCGCCCGCAACTTCTGGTCGACTGGGACGGCCTGCCCGACGACCTGTCCTGGCAGGCTCCGCTGTGGCAGGCGCTGACCGAACGGATCGACGCCGAGCCGCCGCACATCCGGCACGCGAAAGCCCTTGCCCGGCTGGCTGAATCACCGAGTGACCTACCCGAGCGGCTGTCGCTGTTCGGGCACACCCGGCTGCCGGTCACCGAGATCGAACTGCTCACCGCGCTGGCCACTCATCACGATCTGCATCTGTGGCTGCCGCACCCCAGTGACGACCTGTGGCAGTCGCTGACCGCGCACACCGGCCCGCTCCCCCGCCGTGAGGACAGCAGTCACCGCGATGTCGGCCATCCGCTGCTGGCCACCCTCGGCCGGGACCTGCGCGAGTTGCAGCGCAGCCTGCCGGCCGCAGACACCGACGAATATCTCAGTGGCACGGGCTATCCGGATACGGTGCTGGGTTGGTTGCAGTCCGACATCGCCGCCAACGCGGTTCGCCCCACCGGGCGGGTACCTCGGCCTGAGGACCGCTCGGTGCAGGTGCACAGCTGCCACGGCCCGGCCCGGCAGATCGAGGTGCTGCGCGAGGTGCTGCTGGGCCTGCTCGCCGACGATCCCACCCTCGAACCACGCGACATCCTGGTGATGTGCCCCGACATCGAGACCTATGCGCCGCTGATCACGGCCGGTTTCGGGTTGGGCGATGTGGTGCGCGGCGCCCATCCGGCGCACAAGCTGCGGGTCCGGCTGGCCGATCGTGCCCTGGTGCAGACGAATCCGCTGCTGTCGGTGGCAGCCTCGGTGCTGACCCTGGCCGGCGGGCGGGCCACCGCGAGTGAGGTGCTCAACCTGGCCGAGTCGGATCCGGTGCGGGCCCGGTTCGGTTTCACTGATGACGACCTGGAGGCCATCACCGCCTGGGTGCGGGAGGCCAACATCCGGTGGGGTTTCGATCAGGAGCACCGCAGCCCGTACGGCGTCGAATTCCTGCACAACACCTGGCGTTTCGGTATCGACCGGGTGTTGGCCGGGGTGGCGATGTCCGACGATTCGCACGCCTGGCTGGGCACCACGCTGCCGCTCGACGACGTCAGCAGCAACCGGGTCGAGCTGGCCGGCCGGTTCGCCGACTTCGTGGAGAAGCTCAGGCACGCCGTCGATCAGCTCAGCGGGGTTCGCCCCCTCGGTGAGTGGCTGTCGGCGCTGAGCACCGGGATCGAGGCGCTCGCCTACTCCGATGAGGAGTGGACTGCCGCCCAGGTACAGCGCGAGTTCGCCGAGATCACCGAGGCCGCGGGCGCGCCCGCTACGCCCATGCGGCTCAGCGATGTTCGCGCACTGCTGGATCGGCATCTGGCCGGGCGGCCGACGCGGGCCAATTTCCGCACCGGCACTTTGACGGTGTGCACCATGGTGCCGATGCGCTCGGTGCCGCACCGGGTGGTGTGCCTGGTCGGGTTGGACGACGGCGTCTTCCCCCGGCTGGGTGCCGTCGACGGCGACGACGCGCTGGCCCGCGACCCGCGTACCGGCGAACGCGACATCCGTTCCGAGGACCGCCAGCTGCTGCTCGACGCGATCGGCGCGGCCACCCAGACCCTCGTCGTCACCTATACCGGCGCCAACGAATACTCCGGTCAGGCCCGCCCGCCGGCGGTGCCGCTGGCCGAGCTGCTCGACACACTGAAGGTCACCGCCGAGCAACCCGTGGACGTGGTGACCGCACACCCGTTGCAGCCCTTCGACATCCGCAACGTCACCCCGGGCGCGCTGCGACCCGACGGCCCGTTCACATTCGACCCCACGGTGCTCACCGCGGCCCAGGCCAGCGCCGGACAGCGGGCCGAGCGGCCGCCGTTCTTCGCCCACCCGCTGCCGCCACCCCCGGCCGGGGACGTCGCGCTGGAGGATCTCGTCACGTTCTTCAAGGATCCGGTGAAGGGCTTCTTCCGCGCGCTGGAGTACACGCTGCCCTGGGATGTGGACGGGGTGTCGGACGTGATGCCGGTCGACATCGACGCACTGGAGGAATGGACCGTCGGCGATCGCATGCTGAACGACATCCTGCGCGGCATGACCCCGGCCGACGCCCAGCAGGCCGAGTGGCGTCGCGGCACCCTGCCGCCGGGCCAGTTGGGTTGGCGCCGCGCGATCGCGCTGCGCGATCAGTGCGCGCTGCTGGCCGCCGAGGCATTGCGGCACCGCAGCACCGATCCACAGGCCTACGACGTCGACATCGATCTGGGCAACGGGCGCCGGCTGACCGGTACGGTCTCCCCGGCGTTCGGTGACCGGCTGGTGTCGGTCACCTATTCGAAGCTCGACGGCAAGCACCTGCTGCAATCCTGGATTCCGTTGTTGGCGTTGGCCGCCGGGCACCCGGGGCGGGACTGGTCTGCGGTGTGTATCGGGCGCCCCCGGCGCGGCGACAACCCGCGCGTCGAAGGGTTGGGCCGCCCGGACGATCCGGTCGCGCTGCTGGCCGATCTGGTGGCCATCTACGACGCGGGCCGCCGGGAGCCGTTGCCGCTGCCCATCAAGACCTCGTATGCCTGGGCGGCCGCGCGGCACGCAGGTGACGACCCGGAGCGGGAAGCGGGATTCCGTTGGCGCAGTTCCAGATTCCCCGGTGAGGACGAGGCGCCCGCCCATGTGCGGGCGTGGGGCCGCGGCGTGCCGTTGAGTCGGCTGGCCGGGCTGGGTGAGTATTCCGAGCGGTTGTGGCTTCCGATGCTGCGGGCCGAGAGGTCGCCGTCGTGAACGTCTTCGACCTCCTCGGTCCGCTGCCGCAGAAGAACAGCACCACGGTGCTGGAGGCCAGTGCGGGCACCGGCAAGACGTTCGCGCTGGCGGGGTTGGTGACCCGGCTGGTGGCCGAGGGTGCGGCGACGCTGGATCAGATGCTGCTCATCACGTTCGGCCGGGCCGCCAGTCAGGAGTTGCGCGAGCGGGTCCGCGCCCAGATCGTCGGCGCGCTGGTGGCGTTGGAGGATCCCTCGCGTGCCGACAACGATCTGCTGCGGCATCTGATCGCCGAGGACCAGCAGGCCCGCGGGCAGCGGCTGCGCGACGCTCTGGCCGGCTTCGATGCGGCGACCATCGCCACGACGCATCAGTTCTGCCAGATCGTGCTGAAGTCCCTCGGCGTGGCCGGGGACAGTGATTCGGGTGTGACGCTGGTCGAGAGTCTTGACGAGCTGGTGTGCGAGATCGTGGACGATCTGTATCTCGCCCACTTCGGTGCTCAGCGGGATGTCCCGGAGCTGGGGTATGCCGAGGCGCTGCGGCTGGCCCGGGTGGTGGTGTCCAATCCGGCGACCGAGCTGCGGCCGCTGGATCCCGAGCCAGAGTCCCCGGCGGGGATTCGGCTCGGTTTCGCGCGGGCAGTGCTGGCGGAGTTGGAGATTCGCAAACGCCGCCGCGGCGTGCTGGGCTATGACGATCTGCTGACCCGGCTGGCCGGAGCGCTGGCGGCGGAGGGCTCGGCGGCGCGGGTGCGCATGGCACAGCGCTGGCCGATCGTGATGGTCGACGAGTTCCAGGACACCGATCCGGTGCAGTGGCAGGTGATCGAGCGGGCCTTCTCCGGGCGGTCGACGCTGATCCTGATCGGTGATCCCAAGCAGGCGATCTACGCGTTCCGCGGCGGGGACATCGACACCTATCTGCGGGCCGCGGCCACCGCCGGTGACAAGCAGACACTGGGCACCAACTGGCGCAGCGACAGCGTTCTGGTGGACCGCCTTCAGGCGGTCCTGCGCGGCGCCGAACTCGGCGGGCCGGACATCGTGGTGCACGACGTGCAGGCCAACCACCAGGGCCACCGGCTGGTCGGGGCGCCGCACAACGATCCGTTCCGGCTGCGCGTGGTGACGCGGAACCGCGCCGGCACCAAGGTGATTCCGATCGCCGATCTGCGCGACCACATCGGCAAGGACCTGGCCGCCGACATCGGTGCGCTGCTGACCAGCGGCGCCACCTTCGACGGCGACAGACTGCAGGCCCGCGACATCGCGGTGATCGTCGAGACCCACAAGGACGCCCGGGCCTGCCACACCGCGCTGCTGGACGCCGGCATCCCCGCGGTCTACACCGGGGATTCGGATGTGTTCAATTCCGAGGCCGCCGAGGACTGGCTGTATCTGCTGGAGGCCTTCGACCAGCCGCACCGCCCAGGGTTGGTGCGGGCCGCGGCGGCCACGATGTTCTTCGGGGAGACCGCGGAAACCCTTGCCGCCGGCGGTGATGCACTGACCGACCGGGTCGCCGACACGCTGCGCACCTGGGCCGGCCATGCCCGCGAACGTGGGGTGGCGGCGATCTTCGAGGCCGCGCAGCTGGCCGGTATGGGCAAGCGCGTGCTGTCCTGGCAGGGCGGCGAGCGGTTGATGACCGACCTGTCCCACGTGACCCAACTGCTCGGCGACACCGCCCACCGCGAGGGGTTCGGGCTGGCCGCGCTGCGGGACTGGCTGCGCACCCAGCGCTCCGAGGGCGGCGGCACGTCCGAACGCAACCGTCGCCTCGACAGCGACGCGGCCGCGGTGCAGATCATGACGGTGTGGGTCAGCAAGGGCCTGCAGTTCCCGATCGTGTACCTACCGTTCGCATTCAATCGGTATGTGCCGGAGCCGGATCTGGTGCTGTTCCACGACGAGGGCGTGCGCTGCCTGCAGATCGGCGGCCCGGATCCGGCGGTGACCCGGGCCGGTCGGGCCGAGGCGGCCGCCGATGACAGCCGCCTGACCTACGTGGCGATGACGCGGGCCCAGTCACAGGTGGTGGCGTGGTGGGCGCCGTCGAATGACGAGCCGAACGGCGGCCTGTCTCGGCTGCTGCGCGGGCGCGCTCCCGGCCAGGACGCGGTGCCCGACCGATGCGCACCGGCCAAGGTCTCCGATGACGATGCGCTGGCCCGGTTGCGGGCGTGGGAGGCCGTGGGTGGTCCGGCGCTGGAGGAGTCGGTGATCTGCCCGGCCACGCCCGTGCCCCCTCTCGCAGTACCGGATGATCTGGCGGCGCGCCATTTTCACCGTTCCATCGACACCGCATGGCGGCGCACGTCGTACTCGGGGCTGCTGCGGGCCGCCGAAGAGGACGGCCACTCCGGGGTGTCCAGCGAGCCCGAGGTCGCCGAGCTCGACGACGAGTCGACCGACATCACCGTCGTCGCCCCGGCCCAAGGCGCCGACGTGCCGTCCCCGATGGCCTCGTTGCCCACCGGGGCCGCGTTCGGCTCACTCGTGCATGCGGTGCTCGAGACCACCGACCCGCTGGCCGCGGACCTGACGGCCGAGCTGCGGACCGAGGTGGGCCGCCATGCGGCCCGCTGGCCGGTCGAGGTCTCTGTCGATGAGTTGGCGGCGGCGCTGGTGCCGATGCACGACACCCCGCTGGGCCCGTTGGCACCCGGCGTGACGTTGCGCCAAATCGGGCTGCGGGACCGGTTGTGCGAGCTGGATTTCGAGTTCCCGATGGCCGGCGGTGACCTGCGCGGCGGCGAGTTCGCGCGGCTGGCCGACGTCGGAGCGCTGCTCGACGAAAATCTGCCGGCCGATGATCCGATGGCCGTCTATGCCGACCGGTTGTCGACGGGGCTGCTGGGCCGCCAGCCGCTGCGCGGGTATCTGTCCGGTTCGGTGGACGTGGTGCTGCGAATCGGGCAGCGCTTCGTCGTCGTCGACTACAAGACCAACTGGCTGGGCACCGGTGACGCGACGCTCACCGCGGCCGATTACGGGCGGGACCGGATGGTCGAGGCCATGCTGCACTCGGACTACCCGCTGCAAGCGTTGCTGTACAGCGTTGTGCTGCACCGGTTCCTGAGGTGGCGGCTGCCCGACTACGACCCGGCCACCCATCTGGGCGGCGTGATGTACCTGTTCGTGCGCGGGATGTGCGGGGCGCAGACGCCCGTCGTCGGCGGGCACCCGGCCGGCGTGTTCAGCTGGGAGCCGCCCGCGGCGCTGGTGATCGCGCTGTCGGAGCTACTGGATCAGGGAGCCTCGTGATGCTGGATGCTTTCGCCGAGATCCTCGAACCCGCCGATGCGCAAGTGGGCAGGAGGTTGAGCACGCTGGCCGACGAGACCGACCCCTTCGTCACCCTGGCCCTGGCGCTGGCGGTGCGGGCCCTGCGCGGCGGCTCGGTGTGCGTGGACCTGCGTACGGTGGCCGAGCAGGCCCAGTTGCCCGAGCTGCCGTGGCCCCGGCCCGACGAGTGGCTGGCCGCGGTGGCGGCCAGCCCGCTGACAGGCACTCCCCCGGTGCTGCGGTTGTTCGGCGATCTGCTGTACCTGGACCGGTACTGGCTGGAGGAACAGCAGGTCTGCGACGACGTGCTGACCCTGGTGGGCACCCCGCCAGGCGGTTCGGCGCCCGATGTGGCAAGGCTGTTCCCGCCGGGTTTCGAGGAACAGCGGGCCGCGGCGAAAGTGGCGTTGTCGCAGGGGTTGACGGTGTTGACGGGTGGGCCGGGCACCGGCAAGACCACCACGGTGGCGCGGCTGTTGGCGCTGCTGGCCGAGCAGGCGGCGCTGGCCGGTCGCCCGTCCCTGCGGATCGCGCTGGCCGCGCCGACTGGTAAGGCCGCCGCCCGGCTGCAGGAAGCCGTGCAGCTCGAGGTGAACCGACTCGATGCCGTGGACCGTGAGCGGATCTCGGGCCTGCAGGCCACGACGCTGCACCGGCTGCTGGGGTCACGCCCGGACACGTCGTCACGGTTCCGCCATCACCGGGCGAATCGGTTACCGCACGACGTGATCGTCGTCGACGAGACCTCGATGGTGTCGCTGACCATGATGGCCCGGTTGTTGGAAGCGGTGCGGCCGCAAACCCGCCTGCTACTGGTCGGCGATCCCGATCAGCTCGCCTCGGTGGAAGCCGGCGCGGTGTTGGCCGACCTTGTGGAGGGGCTTGGGTCGCGTGGGGTGGCGGCGCTGCAAACCTCGCACCGGTTCGGTGAGTCGATCGGCGCGCTGGCGTCAGCAATCCGGGCCGGGGACGCCTCGGGCGCGGTGGAGGTGCTGGCGGCCGGTGGTGAGCACGTCGAGTGGGTGTTCGCCGAGCCGACCGAGCGGCTGCGGGAAGTGCTTGTGCCGCATGCCCTTGCGCTGCGACAGGCCGCGATCCTGGGGGATGCGAGCGCGGCGCTGACCATCCTCGACGAGCATCGGTTGTTGTGCGCGCATCGGCACGGTCCGTTCGGCGTCGCGCAGTGGAACCGTCAGGTGCAGCGGTGGCTGGCCGAGGCGACCGGCGAGCCCACGTGGGCCTCCTGGTACGTGGGAAGGCCAATCCTGGTGACGGCCAACGACTATGGGCTCAAGCTCTACAACGGCGATACCGGGGTCACGGTCGCCACCCCGGACGGACTGCGGGCCATCGTGGGTGGAACGGTGGGCGGGTCCGCGTCATTCGCGACGGGCCGGCTCACCGAGGTGGAGACCATGCACGCCATGACGATCCACAAGTCCCAGGGCAGCCAGGCCGACGAGGTCACCGTGCTGCTACCGCCGGTAGATTCCCGGTTGTTGACGAGGGAGCTGTTCTATACCGCGGTCACCCGGGCCAAGACGCGGGTACGCGTCGTGGGTTCCGAAGCGGAAATCCGCGCGGCCATCGCCCGGCAGGCGGTCCGAGCGACCGGCCTGCGAAAGCGGCTGAAGCTCTAAACGGCGCGTCCGGCGAAAAATGCGCCGGAGATGAGGCCGATCACGATGGCCAGGGTGGGCAAGCCCATCGCCACAGCCGTCACGACGCCGGCGACCGCACCGATGCCGAGCACCAGCAGGAGTACGCCTACAACTGCACCGAACATTGCACGCCCTTTCTTATGACAGCGATCACAATGTACATCCTCCGTAAGCTGAATCACATACGGATCGCGCACCAATTCGGTTAACGATTGGGCGGCAAAATGTATAGCTGAGCTTGGTATATGCCTTGTTCAGCGCGCGCCAGCGAACTCGGGCGCGGAACTATCCGGCGCCCGAGATGCTCAGCGCCCAGAACACCAGTGCGTTGAGGGCCACGAGGGTCAGCAACGAGATCGCGAAAGCGCGGCCCCACCGGTGTCTGGGTGCGGCGAACGGCAACACCAGGGCCCAGAAAAGGCTCAGCGGCACGGAGATGAGAACCCCGAAGACGATCCCGTAGCCGTGCGGATCGGTGGCCGGGTTCGTGTCGAAGGCCGAACTCAGCATCACGAACACGACCAGAGCCCAGAGCACCACGGCGCCGCCGCCGATGATCCCCACGAGGCAGCGGATGGCGAGCATGACTTGGTAGTTCCGTTTGGCCTCAGACGGCGGCTGGAGATAAGCCTGTGGCGCGTACGCCCGGGGCCCGTACCGGTCCACCCATTCGTGTGGGTATTCCTCTGGCGGTGTCTCCCCCACGGCAACCCCTCGGTTCGGCGTTCTCACCAGAATATGGGCCGAATCATGGGGTGACACGCACCGATTTCAACGGTCAGACGGACACCAGAACAGACTGGCCGGCCAGCGGTTCGTACACCGCGTACGGGAACAGGGCATCCAGGATCGGCCCGACCAGCCCGTCCCACGGGGTCGCCTGCACCGGCTCCGTCGAAGTGAATGGCAGAACCACCGCGGTCGCGGTGCCCGACGGGGTGGGAATCTCGATGCTCTGCTGCGGCTCGCCGTAGACACCGGTGTCGGTGCCGTCGTACATGTCGTTGATCCAGCCGGCCGAGATCGCCTTCACCGCATCGACGTTCTGCGGTTGGGAGAATCCGGCGATGAGGTATTCGGCGAACTGCAAGATGGGATTGGCGCCCTGCAGACCGTCGATGTGCCGCCCACCGACCATCATGACGCCGTTGAACTGCCCGGGCCGGGCGGCCTGTAGTTCGTCTCCGACGGTGCCGTTGCGATTCCACACATACCGTTCGGATGAAATGAGCAGCACCGGGCGGTAATTGGCGCCGCTCAGGTCATCCAGCGCCTCGGGCATGTCGTTGTGGGTGTCCACCGCGTCGAGCAGAACCACTCCGGCCAGATCGTCGACCGCACCGTTGCCGACCATGCGTCCGGCGGCGCCGGTCACCAGCATGCCGCCCAGGGAGTGGCCGACCAGAACGAACTTCGATGGCAGCGCGACCGGATGGCCGGCCGCGGCACTGGCGCTCGCGGTCAGCTCGGCCCGATCGCCGGCGAACAGGTCGGCGACGGATTGCTGCATCGGCTCGCCGCCGATCCATTCACCGCTGGGGTCGAACAGGTTTGACGATAACGTCGGCACGACCACGATGCTGTTGGTCTCCTCGGCCAGGTATGCCGCGGTGTAGCTGTACATCGGCCCGGTGGCCATGAAGCCGTGCTGCAGGTAGATGACACCGGTCGCCGAGTCCGGGTCTTCCGGGAAGTACCAGTCGGCCCGCACCGTCTGGTTGGTGCCCGGCATGTCCAGCGTCGAACTGCGGACGGTGACGTTGCTGCCCGGCGGGAGCACCGGCGGGCCCGAGAACACCTGCAGCGCAGCGCCGACCACGTTGAACACCAACGAGCCGACGATGTTGACCAGCGGGACCGATCTCTGCTCGGCTGCGGGAGTGCTGACGGCCGCGGCCAGTTGGGCGATCGGTCGCGAGGCCTGAGCGGTCGACACCCGGTCGGCGATGCGGTCGGCGACCGTGTTCACCTGCGCGAGCGGCGCCTTCGCATCAACGGGGTGGGTAATGGCGTCGATCGCGTCGGCGATGTCTGGCGCGGCTTTCTCGACCGCAGTGGTGTCGGCGAGTTCGGAAATCTCTGGCGCGGCACGTTTCGTCGTGGCTTTGGACCTCGGAAGTGATTGCACGGTCCGGAGGTTCGGCGTGCGTTCGGCAAGGTCGGTCAGCACGGTCCGGGTTCTGGTCTCGATGTCGTCGACCGCCTTGGAGAGCGGTTTCGGCAGAGACAGACGCGGACGCTGACGCGGCGATGCGTCGTCAGCCTGCGCGCTGTCCGCCTTCGCGTCGACAACCCGGCGCAGCTTGTCTTTGCGCGGGCCGAAGCGTGCGGGTTTGTCCCGCCGCGCCGACGATTTGTCAGAGTCGTTGGCGGACTGCGTAGTTGATTTGCCACCACCGGGGTCGGCGTGTGCCGTCGTCACCGTGGTCGCGATCAACCCCATCCACAGGGCGACCACCAGCACGCCCCACCCCATCGCCAGCACCGCTTTGATTGCACTCCCCCGTTTGATCACGCAGGCACGCTAACCGGCGGCATCTACCGCCCGCAGGAAAATGAAACAAATTGCCGAAAATGCTTCTTTAATGCTGCAGAAGCTGCGCCGCCCCGTCCGGCATACTGAAACCCCAATTACACCGCCGATCAGGACAGTCGATTGTCAGCACCAGCACGCCGACCCCGTGGGCGCCCGGTGGGCGGCGGCAACAGCGCCGAGCAGGCTCGCGAAGTGTTGATGGATGCCGCCGAGCACCTGTTCACCACCCGCGGCTACCGGGGCTCGACCATGGAGGTCATCGCCCACGAGGCCGGCTATTCGCGTACCGCCATCTACCGTCAGTTCGCCAACCGCAACGAGCTGATCGCGGCGATGGTGCAGCGCACCACACAGCGGCACATGGCCTCGATCCTGACGCGCATCCCCGAGAACGCCGGCCCCATCGAGCTTCTGGTCGAGAGCATGGTCATCGTGGCCACCGAGTTGGTCGCCGATCCGCTCCTCAACACCATCGCCGATCAAACCCCCGACGGCACGATCGCGTCGTTGATCGCCAAGGACTCGGAGCTGACTGAAATGGTGACCGTCACCGTCGAGGGCATCATCGCCGACGACGCCACCCAGTTCCGGCCCGGCGTACACCCGAACGATCTGGCGCAGTTCATCATTGCGACCGCGCTCGGCTTCCTGGTGAACGCCGTGCCGGTCCGCAACGACCCGGCGGTGGCGCGGCGCTACATCGAGACGTTCATCCTGCCGGCCATCGTGAAGAAGCCACCGCCGCCACGTCGGGTGTTCTGATTAGCGCCGGTCATTCGAAGTAGTGCCCGCGGTCGAGATCCTCGAGCAGTCCCGCTCCGGACGGCTGCCAGCCGAACCGCTGCCGGGTCAACGCGCTCGACGTCGGGACGTCGAGCGCGAACATCCCGCCGATCCACCCGAAGTGCTCGAAGGCTTGGTCGACCGGGACCGTGGTCACCGGCACTCCCAGATGGCGACCGATAGAGGTGGCGATGTCACGGCCGGCGATACCCTCCTCGGCCACCGCGTGCAGAACCGTCCCGGACGGCGCCTGCTCCACGGCCAGCCGGAACAGCGGGGCGGCGTCGACGCGGTGCACCGCCGGCCAGCGGTTGGTCCCTTCACCGATGTAGGCCGAGACACCTTTCTCCCGGGCGACCTGGATCAGCCGTGGCACGAACCCGTGATCACCCTCTCCATGCGTCGTCGGTGACAGCCGCACGATCGAGGCGCGCACTCCCTTGTCGGCGAAACCGAGCACCGCGGGCTCGGAGTGCCGGGGCAGCCCGGGTTGGAACGGGTCGTTCTCGGTCAGTACCCGACCGGCACTGTGCCCGGCCACGCCGGAGGTGACAACCAGCGGACGGTCCGAGCCGGCAAGGGTCGTACCGAGGACCTCGATGGCCTGACGGTCCAGCTCTCCGGCGTCGGCGAAGTTGTCGAAGTCGTGATGAAAGGCCAGGTGGATGACGCCATCGCTGGCGTCGGCCGCGGTACGCAGGCTGTCGTGATCGTTCAGATCGCCGCGATGGACGCGGGCGCCGGCCGCACCGATCGCGTCGGCCGAGGCGTCGGAGCGAGCCAGTCCGACGACGTCGTGACCGTGGGCAACCAGATCACGAACCACCGCAGTGCCCACAAAACCCGACGCACCCGTGACGAAAACCTTCATGGAATCCTCCCGATGTCAGTAACTGTCATCACTGCCAACACGATGACAGCCACTGACATTCCCTAGGATCACATCCATGAGCCGCTGGGAGCCCAACGCGAGCGACCGCCTGCAGGAGGCGGCCCTGCAGCTGTATCTCGAGCGCGGGTTCGACCAGACCACGGTCGCCGAGATCGCCGAGCGGGCCGGGCTGACCGAGCGCACCTACTTCCGGTACTTCGCCGACAAGCGCGAGGCACTCTTCGGCGGACAGACCATGCTCACCGAGCTCTTGACCGGCGCGATCGCCGACGCCCCGGCCGGCGCGCCGCCACTCGATGTGGTCGGTGTCGCTTTGACCGCACTCGGCCCGGTGTTCGACGGGCGGCGCGACCATGCCCTGCGCCGGCAGTCCGTCGTCGACGCCAACCCCGCGCTGCAGGAGCGCGAGCTGATCAAGCTCGCCACTCTGTCCGAAGAGATGGCCGAGGCGCTGCGTGCCCGCGGCATCGACGATGCGGCCGCGCGGCTGGCCGCCGAAACCGGCATGGCCGTGTTCAAGGTCGCGTTCGTTCGATGGGTGCACGACAGCACCGACGGCGGGCTGGCCGAGATCGTCACATCGACGATGAACGACTTGAAGGCGTTAACCGCCTAGCGACGCCGGGCTACTCGCGCTCGCCGCCGTAGGCGCTGGAATCCTCCAGGATGGCTTGCAGCTTGCTCTCCGGGCCCGACCCGACACCTTCGCGCTCACTGAGATGGAGGTCCGGGGCACTGGTGTTCTTGTCTCCCAACGGCAGACCGTCGGGCCCAACCGGTCCGAGGATCTGCGCCGGGTTCGGCGCGCCGGGGTCGGCCATCTGCAGTGGGCCATCGCCGGGGCCGCCGGGTGCCGGTTGCTGACCCGGCGGTGGTGGCGGTGCCGCCGGCAAGTTCTCCCCCGGCAGCGACGGCAACGGCGGAGTCTCCGTTGACGATTGACCGCCACCGGGCGCGAGCGGCGGTAGTTCGGGCGCCCCGCCCTGTCCGAGTGGCGGCAGCGCCGGCGCCTGACCCGGGCCCTGCGGTGGAGGAGGTGGACCTTGGCCCTGGCCGGGTACCTGTTGTTGGCCCGGAGCCTGGCCCGGGCCTTGGCCAGGGGCCCGGGTGTAGGCGTAGCTCGGCGTCAGCGACAGGTTCACCCGCATGTTGCCGAAGTCATGCTCGGGGATCCAGACGTGGTCGAAGAACTTGCCCGACAGCTGATTCAGCTTGACGAAGGCCGGAACCCAGTTGTTGGAGGTGTCTGCCAGCACACCCAGGACCGGTGTCAGGTTGGAGGTGGTCTTGACCAGCTGATCGGTGTGGTTGTCCAGCGCGGTATGGGTCGTACCCACGGTGTTGATCCCGCCGTTGATCATCGTGTTCAGCTGTGAGCGCTGCTGGACCAGGGTCTGCATCGGCTGCACGGCCTTGTGCAGGGCATCGAGCAGATCCGGCGCGGTCTGCTGCAGCCCGTGGGTCGCGTCGATCAGGGCGGAGACCGTGGTCTCGCCGGGCTCGGTGGCCACCACCGAGTCGAGCTGATCGATCAGCCGGTTCAATTGCGCTCCGCTGGTGAGCAATTCGGTACGGCGGTTCTCGGTCGCGGCGTTCACCGCGGCCAGGATGCCCACCGTCTTGTCCTCACGACCGCGCCCGGTGGCGGCCAGCACGTCGCGCAGCTTGCTGATCGTGGTCTGGAACAGCACCGTCGGCAGTTCGGTGTCCTCGGGAATCTGAGCACCCGCGGAAATAGGCGCGCCCGGGCCCCTGTCGACGAGTTGCACCGACGACACCGCGAACACATTGCTGGGCACCACGCGTGCGGTCACCGTGTTGGGGATGGAGCCCGCGTATTCGGGTTTGAGGTCGATGTGGACGAAGTTGGGGTCGCCGTTGGCGGCCGGGACGACATCGTCGACCATCCCGACGAGTACGCCGTGATACTTGACGTCGGACCGCTGCGGCAAGCCGTCGCCGACATTGACCAGGGCGGCCACCACCGGCACCCGGGCATCCAGCCGCCCGGTGGCCTTCACCAGAAGGAACGTCGAAACCAGTGCTGCCACAACGAGTACCGCGGCACCGCAGGCGAGCAGTTGACGGTCGGTCGGGCCGCGCCCGTCCATTTCCAGCGAGTTGCCCATCTAGCCGCCGAACCTCGCTCCTGAATCGACCGTCCACAGCGCCATGGTGAGCAGCATGTTCACGATGACCACCACGGTGATGCTGGCCCGCATGGCATGGCCGGCGGCCACTCCCACGCCCACCGGTCCGCCCGAGGCGTAGAACCCGTAATAGCACTGCACGGTGGAGGCGATCCACACGAAGATGACCGCCTTGAGCACCGAGTAGAGGATGTCCTGCCCGGACAGCATGAGGCTGAAGTAGTGCAGGTAGGAGCCGCTCGAGCCGCCGCTGATCAGGAAAACCACGACCTGGGTGGTCAGGTAGCTCACCGCCAGACAGAGCGCGTAGAGCGGGATGACCGCGATCACCGCGGCCATCAGCCGCGTGGTGACCAGGTACGGGATCGGCCGGATGGCAATGGAATCGAGCGCGTCGATCTCCTCGGCGATGCGCATCGACCCGAGCTGCGCGGTGAACCGGCAACCGGCCTGGGTGGCGAAGGCCAGTGATGCGGCGATCGGCGCCAGCTCACGAGTGTTCACCAATGACGAGATGATGCCGGTGGCCGGGCCGAGCCCGAGGAGGTCGAGGAAGTTGTATCCCTCGATGCCGACGAGCGCCCCCATGGTGATGCCCAACACCACCGCCACCCCGATGGTGCCGCCACCGACCACGAGTGAGCCATTGCCCCAGGCGATGTCGGAGAGCAGCCGGACGAATTCACTGCGGTAGTGCCGCAGCACGATCGGCACCGCGGTCAGTGCCCGGACGAAGAACACCATCATGTGGCCCAGCCGCATGACCGGCTTGGAGGCCCGTCTGTACAGCCGCACCCAGGGCGCGAGTATCGGTGGGACGAACGTCGAGGCTGTCATGTCACAGCCCCACTCTGGGGAACAACATGATGTAGAGCTGGCTGATCGCCACGTTGACCACCATCAGCAGCAGGATCGACTCCACCACCGCCGCGTTCACCGAGTTCGCCACGCCGGTGGGACCGCCCTTGGTGGACAAACCCTTCTGGCACGACACCACGGCGACGATGGCGCCGAAGATCACCGCCTTCACCAGGGCCACGATCATGTCGCCGGTGGTAGCGAACGAGGCGAAGGTTGCCACGAAGCTGCCGGGGGCGCCGTTCTGGAAGTAGACGTTGAACAGAAAGCTCGCCAGGAAGCCGACGAAGCACACCACCCCGGTGAGCGCGACGCCGATCATGATCGCGGCGACGAAGCGCGGCACGACCAGCCGCTGAATCACCGAGACGCCCATGACCTCCATGGCATCGGTTTCCTCACGCATGGTCCGCGAACCCAGGTCGGCGGTGATCGCCGACCCGACCGCGGCGGCCATCAGAACGGCGGCGACCAACGACGCGGCCTGCCGGATCACGGCCAGCCCACTGGCCGCACCGGCCAGCGACGTCGCGCCGACCTGCCCGGCCAGCAGGGCGAACTGAATCGAGAGGGTGACGCCGATCGGCAGGGCCACCAGCACGGTGGGAAGCACGGCCGTACCAGCCATGAAGGCACCCTGGCGGACGAACTCCTGCCATTGGAAGCGACCCGTCAGAAGGTCGAGGAAGAGAATCTGGACGGTCCGGACTCCGAGGACGAACTGGTCCCCGACCGTGGTGAGCGACGCCAGCGGATGACGCCTGGCATAGCCGGTGGCCCAGTTCTCGATGGCGTCGATTCCGCGTTCCGGTTCGACCCCATCAGCCACACTCTCAGGCGGCGCCGTCATCCTCTCTCATTAAGAAGCAGAACGAACACAGACAATCCCTCCCCAGGCCGAGATATGGCCACCGCCGGCCGGATAACTCGCAGTGGTTGGCACCGTAACGTCGGCGCTCATCCCTCGTCAATGTTTTGCCGAATTATCATTCACTTAGCGAGGTTGGCTCATCAATTTCCGGCAAATCCGTAGCCACCCTCAGCGCATCGCCACTTCCACTCCGACGCACGGGCGAGTGCTTGTCACTTCCTGTATCACCTGTAAATACAGTGCATTCAGGCCCCAGCGGACGCCCTTCGCATTGACGCCGACGTAAGGGGCGCACCCCGATCGGTCACGGATACGCGCTCCGCGGACGAACTCACCACGGAATCAGTGCCCCGCATGCCCGTTAACTTTGCCGATCATGTCGAAACCGCGCGAAAAGTTCCCGGAATTTTGCCGGCGGGTGGCGCCCGGTGCCAGGCTCGCCGCTGCGCCGAAGTCTACTGACTACAGGCGATGTCAGTCGGGTTTCGGCGGATCTCATGCGCGCACCGACAGCAGCTGCATCCAGGCCATGACCATACTTTAAAGTATGGTCATGGTGAGCGGAAGAGGGATCACAGGTCCAGCGGAGCAGATGGCCTCGATCATGGCGATCGACGGAAGATGCGAACGGCGGCGAACCGTCACCGGCTGACCCAGTTCGACAACTTGGGCTCAGCAACGGCGTCTCGGCAATACTCTGATCGCCATGGCACCAGCGCAACGCGAACCCAACGTCGTCGTCCTCGGCGGAGGATCCTGGGGCACCACCGTGGCCTCCATCTGCGCTCGGCGCGGGCCGACGTTGCAGTGGGTGCGCTCGGAGGAGACCGCCAAGGACATCAACGACAACCACCGCAACACGCGCTACCTGGGCAACGAAGTCGCACTCCCCCAAAGCCTCAAGGCCACAAATGATTTCAGCGAGGCCGCCAACTGCGCCGATGTGATCGTGATGGGCGTGCCGTCACACGGCTTCCGCGGGGTGCTGACCGAACTGGCCCGCGAACTGCGGCCATGGGTCCCGGTGGTCTCCCTGGTCAAGGGCCTCGAGCAGGGCACCAATCGGCGGATGAGCGAGATCGTCGACGAGGTGCTGCCCGGACATCCGGCAGGCATCCTGGCCGGGCCGAACATCGCCCGCGAGGTGGCCGAAGGCTATGCCGCCGCCGCCGTGCTGGCCATGCCCGATCAGCACCTGGCGGCCAACCTGGCACAGCTGTTCCGCACCAAGCGATTTCGCACCTACACCACCGACGACGTGATCGGGGTGGAGATGGCCGGGGCACTCAAGAACGTCTACGCCATCGCCGTCGGCATGGGCTATTCACTGGGCATCGGCGAGAACACCCGCGCGATGGTGATGGCCCGCGCGGTCCGGGAGATGTCCAAACTCGGCGAGGCGATGGGCGGGCACCGCGACACCTTCGCCGGCCTGGCAGGCATGGGAGACCTCATCGTCACCTGCACCAGCCAGCGCAGCCGCAACCGCCATGTCGGCGAGCAACTGGGTGCCGGCAAGACGGTCGACGAGATCATCGCCTCGATGAATCAGGTCGCCGAGGGCGTCAAGGCCGCGAGCGTGATCATGGAGTTCGCCGACAAGTACGGGCTCAACATGCCCATCGCCCGCGAGGTGGACAGCGTGATCAACCACGGCGCGAAGGTGGAGGACGCGTACTACGGACTGATGGTCGAGAAGCCCGGCCACGAGGTGCACGGCTCGGGATTCTGAGTTGTCTGCGCCGAGAGTGACGCCATGGTCGTTGCGCCTCGCTGACGACGACCACTACGTCACTTTCGCGGACCCTGCCGTCAGGCGCCGCGCACCGCGGCGCGGAAGTCCTCGGCCCCGACCGGCGGCGCGATGGTCCAGAGCACCTCGGCCTCCCCTTCGGTCGGGTTGTGCCAGTCATGCAGTTGGGTCGCTCCGAAGGTCATGCTGTCGCCGGTGTCCAGCAACGTGGTCTGCCCCTCGACGGTGATGCTGAGCCCGCCCTTGAGCACGTAGACGAAAATCGTCGCGGCATCGAGCCGGTAGGCCCCGCCGGAACCACCGCCCGGCCGCATGACGGTGTGCATCACCTGCACGTGGTGTTCGGACTTCGGGGTCAGCAATTCTTCCCGGACCCCGTGGCCGCCCATCTCCAGCGGCGCCCCGGCCCCGCTGCGCACCACCGGCGCCGACGGGTACTCGAACAGGTCACCTACGCCGATCTCCAGGGCGTCGCAGATCCGCATCAACACCGGGACCGAGACGTTGGTCATCCCCCGCTCGGCCAGGCTCAGGAAACCCTTGGTCACCTCGGCCCGGGCGGCCACCTCGGTCAGGCTCAATCCACGCTGACCACGGAATTCGCGCAGCCGCGCCCCGGCCCGCCCCATGCCGGTCTCCGTGCCGGTCTGCTGGCCGTCCCCCACTGCAGCTGCCCCTTCCTGTTGACGCCCGTTCGTTTAGTGGTGTAAAACACGTTCCATCGTTTTATGGCATTGAACCCTACACGTGGCGGTGCCCCCCGAAGCACAGAAAGGCACGCGGTGTCTGCACCTGCAACCGAACCCAACGGCGAGTCGACGCGAATTCAGGCCGCCGTACTCGACGGCAACGGAACCATCAGCATCGAGCACGTCGACCTCGCCGCCCCCGGCCCGGGCGAGGTCCGGGTCGAGATCGCCGCCGCCGGCGTCTGCCACTCCGACCTGCACGTCACCACCGGAGCCTGGGACGTCCCGGCGCCGGTGGTGCTGGGACACGAAGGATCGGGCGTGGTCACCGCGGTCGGCCCCGGCGTCGACGACCTCGAACCCGGCGACCACGTGGTGCTCAGCTGGGTACCCGGCTGCGGCGAATGCCGCGCCTGCCAGGCCGGCCGGCCGGCCCAGTGCGCGCTGGTCGCGTCGGTCGTGGCAACCGGCGGCACCCTGTACGACGGCACCACCCGGCTGTCCAACGAACGCGGCCAGATCCACCACTATCTCGGGGTGTCCTCCTACGCCGAGCAGGTCGTGGTTCCCCGCAGCGGCGCGATCAAGGTCCGCAAGGACGCACCTCTGGAAGACATCGCGATCGTGGGCTGCGCGATCGCCACCGGTGTGGGCGCGGTGCGAAATACCGCAGGCGTACAACCCGGTTCCACCGTCGCGGTGATCGGCTGCGGCGGGGTGGGCCTGGCCTGTGTGCAGGGCGCCCGCCTGGCCGGTGCCTCGCGCATCGTGGCGGTGGACGTCGTCGCCGAAAAGCTCAACCTGGCAAGCAAACTCGGGGCCACCGACACCGTCGACGCCTCGGCGGTCGAGGACGTGGTGGCCGCCCTGCGGGAGGTGCTGCCTGACGGGTACGACTACATCTTCGATGCCATCGGCAAGATCGCCACCACCGAGCAGGCCATCGCCGGGCTGGGCCTCGGCGGGGCCGCCGTCATCGTCGGTCTGCCGCCGGCCGGCGAACGCGCCAGCTTCGACCCGCTCGCGCTGGCCGAGGCCGATCAACGGATCCTGGGCTCCAATTACGGCTCGGCGGTGCCCGAGCGTGACATCCCGCAACTGGTCGACGAGGTCATGGCGGGCAACCTCGACCTGGCCTCGATGATCTCCGCCCGGCGGCCACTGGCCGAAGCCGCGGCTGCCCTCGACGACCTGGCCGCCGGCCACGCATTGCGTCAACTACTCGTCCCCAACGCCTGACAAGAATCGAGATCCCAAGTGACTGAAGATCTTCAGACCCGGGCCGAGACCCCGGGCGGGGATGCCGGGCTGCGCCGCGGGGTGATGGGTGGCGGAGAACTCGCCGCGCAGGCCATCGCCAACATCGCGCCGAGCGCCGTCATCGCGTTCACCGCCGCCGCCATCTACACCACGGCCAGTAACGGCACGTGGATCTCGTTCGCGCTGGCCACCGTCGTCATTCTGTCGGTGGGTTACTGCATCTCGCAGTTCGCCAAGCGCCGCTCGAGTGCGGGCTCGCTGTACAGCTATGCCGCGACCGCACTGGGACCGTTCGGCGCCTACCTGACCGGCGTCAGCCTGATCATCGGATGCTTCGGGATCGCCGCAGGTTCGCTGAGCGGCTCGGTGGCCTATACCGCCACCCTGCTCAACCAACTCGGCATTCCGGTCCACGGGGTGGCCGCACAGATCGTGCTGGCCGTCATCCTCGGCGCGCTGGCCACCTTGTTCACCATCCGCGGCATCCGGCTCTCCGCACGGGTTTCCCTGGTGCTGGAACTGATCTCGGTGTCCATCATCACCTTGCTGCTGGTCTTCACCCTGGTGCACCTGGGAGCGAACGCCTTCGACGCCGACCAGTTCGACCTGACCGGCGCCAAGCCGTCGGGAATCGCGGTGGGCATGGTGCTGGCGATCCTGGGCTTCGTCGGATTCTCCAGCGCCGACGCCCTGGCCCGGGAGGCCAAGGATCCCTACCGCGCGGTGCCGCGGGCGATCATGTGGAGCGCCGCGGGCGTGGGTGTGCTGTACGTCTTCGCGGCCTACACCCAGGTGGCCGCGCTGGGACCCGACCTCGGCGAATCCGCCCAGCCGCTCAACGATCTCGCGACGCTGGTCGGCATGCCGGGCTGGTTCAACCCGATCCTCAACTTCGGTATCGCCGCATCGTTCTTCGCCGTGGTGGTCGCACCGATGAACGTCATCGGACGCATCCTGTACGTGATGGGCAAAGAGGGTGTGGTTCCGTCGGCGATCGGCCGGACCCACCCGACCCACCTGACCCCGCACCGCGCCCTGATCTCGGTCAGTCCCCTGGTGATCGCGGTGCCCGTGGTCCTGTACCTGGGCGGCGTCGATGCGATGGATGTCGTGACCTGGGTGGACACCTACGGGACCTACGGTTACATGGTGGCCTACGCCGCTGCCGCGATCGCGGCCGTCGTCTTCCTGCGCAGTATCAAGGTCCGCGTCCCGCTGGTCTGGCCCGCCGCCGCGTTGGCCATCGGGTCAATGGCATATGTGTTCTACGCCAACGTGTATCCGGTTCCGGCCTACCCGCTCAACGTGATCCCATGGCTGTTCCTGGCCACGGTTGCCGCCGCGCTGGCCTGGTACTGGATTCTCAGGCGCCGGTCACCGGAAGTGATCGCGAAGATCGGGACCAGCGACATGGAGACGCTCGAAGGAATCGGCTGAGCGTCAGCCGATCTGGAAGGTGGGTTTGAAGTCCGATTCCTGCTTGCCGATGACGAAGCTGCCCGCCGGGCTGATCACGAAACCGGACTGATTGCGCCCGTCGATGCATGACGTCGACACACCGTCGGTGCCGCAGCTGATCGTCTGGTAGCTGATCCGCGAGTTCGGCGGCAACGGCTTGGGGTTCTCCACGACGCCGAACACCGGGGCCGGCGAGCTGGCGAACCCGGGAACCCCGGGGCCGCCGCTGACCAGGTTGGCACCGTTGGGTGCGGCGGGGATCGGGCCGCTGCAGCCGTAGGTGCCGCTGCGCTGCACCACGCAGGTGATGCCCTCGGGGATGCTGAAGGCGTACCAGTTGTTGTCCATCACCGCATATTCAGAGGTCTTGACCGGCGGATACGCGTTGACGTTGGGGGCGGCCGGCCCGGGTTCCGGCTCTGCGGCCGCCACGCCGGGCACGCTCATCACTGCCGCCCCCGCGACGCTCACCAGGCCAATCACCACTCTGCTCAACACGCGGCCACCCTAACCCGGGGCGGTAGTGCGGTCCACCGCTCCGGGTTTCGGCTACTTGCCGCCGCAGGCGAGGTCGACGTACACCGTGGTGTAGCGGACCCGCTCCTCGGTGTTGCCCCGAGGCGCCGCCTTGAGTTCGGTGATGTCACGACCCGGACGGACCGCCTTGACGTTGCAGTCGTTGATCGAGCCGCTGCCGACGCGGGACAAGATGACGCGGTAGCCCTCGTCCTCCAACTGCTTGATGGTCTGCTGGGCCGACCCTGTCCCGCTCGGTGCCGCAGCAGCCGGGCCGGCCAGTGCGAGCGCACCCACGGCCAAGCCGGTTCCGATGGTGGCGACAACGGTGTTTTTGACGGTGTTCCTCATTGAACTACCTGCCTTCCTTGCTGAATTGATTTCAGCCTATGCAGGTAATTCGCCCGCGTCCATCAACTCATATTGAACGCATACGAAGGAACGCATATGAATTGCCGGGCATTGAATATTCATGCGGGATTCATATTTTTCAGGTGCCCGGCAGCGGCGTCCGGAGCGGACTCACCGGCCAGTGGGATACGCACAGTGAACACTGTCTCACCTGGCTTCGAGGCTACGGCGACGGTGCCCTGGTGAGCCTCGACAATCGTCGCGACGATGGCCAGGCCCAGCCCGGTGCTACCCAATTCCCGCGACCGCGATTTGTCGGCCCTGACAAATCTTCCGAATAGATTCGGCAACAATTCCGCATCTATTCCCGGACCGTCGTCGGTAACCGTTAATTCCGCGAATTCTTTGGCCTCGGTCAATGCAATGGTGACCGTCACACCGGGCGGTGTGTGCACCCGGGCATTCGTCAACAAATTGCTGACCACTTGATGCAGCCGGGCGAGGTCGCCGCGCACCCACAATGGATCGTCGGGCAATTCGGCCACCCAGTGATGTTCGGGTGCGCCCACCGCAACGTCGTTGACCGCATCGACCACCAGATCGCTCAGGTCGATGTCGTCGGTCTCCAGGTCCTGCCCCTCGCTCAGCCGGGACAACAGCAACAGGTCACTGACCAACCCGGTCATCCGCCGCGCCTCGGCCTCGATACGGGCCAGCGCGTACTCGGTGGTCGGCGGCAGGGTCGCGCTGTCCTGCCGGGTGAGCTCGGCATAACCCTGGATCGCCGCCAGCGGGGTGCGCAGCTCATGGCTGGCATCGGTGAGGAACTGCCGCGTGCGCCGATCGGAGGCGGCCAGCTCGGCCAGCGCACTGTCGACGTTGGCCAGCAGCTGGTTGAGCGTCTCCCCGACGATTCCGACCTCGTTGTCCGGATCGGTGTCCTTGTCACGCACCCGCGCCGTGATGCGGTGATCGCCACCGTCCAACCGCAGTGTCGCCACCTTGGCCGCTGTGGCCGCGACCCGGCGCAACGGCCGCAGGGCGATACGCACGACCGCAACCGTGCCCAGCGCGGTGACGATCAAGGCGACGACGATCATCACCGCGACCGTCACCGTCTTGCGGGCGATCACCAGGTTCGCGCTCTCCATGGACACCCCGGACACCAGCACATCGCCGTCGCCCGCCGGCTGGCTGGCCAGCCGGTACGAGCCGAGCACCGGGAGCTTGACCGTGCGCGGGTGCTCGTCGGTCCAGGCGTACTGGTCGAGGGCGCGCGTCACCGAGACCGGAGCCGGGTGCGGCTCACCATCGGAGAACACCGCCGACTGGATCACCTCGCCGTCGTGCAGCACCGCGATCAGGTTGCCGGGCGCCTGTCCGACGAACGCGGTGAGCGCCTCGGCGTCGGCGGTGAGCACGTGCCCGGCCTGCCCTTCACGCCACTTCTCATAGGAGTGGCTGAACGCCGCCAACGACCGCGTCACCTCGGCATCGCTCATCGTCGACACATAGGTGTGCAGGCTGTACACCGACAACGCGCCGACCGCGGCCAGCGCCACCGTGACGATCGCGCTGACACCCAGCACCAATTGGCGGCGTAGCGAGCGCGGCCACCACCACTTGGTTTTGGGCGGCATCAGCGGGTCACGACGCCGGCCGCAACATGTAACCCACCCCGCGCACGGTGTGGATCATCGGCTCGCGGTCGGTGTCGACCTTCTTGCGCAAATAGGAGATGTAGAGGTCCACGATGCTGGACTTCCCGCCGAAGCCGTAGTTCCACACCCGGTCGAGGATCTCGGCCCGGCTCAGCGCCCGGCGCGGATTGCGCATCAGGTAGCGCAACAGCTCGAACTCCGTCACCGTGAGGTTGATCGGCTCACCGGCCCGGGTGACCTCACGGCTGGCGCCGTCGAGCACCATGTCCCCGACCTTGAGGGTTTCGTCGGCCGGCGGCGTGGTGTGGCTGGACCGGCGCAACAGCCCGCGCAGCCGGGCCACCAGCTCCTCGAGGCTGAACGGCTTGGTCATGTAGTCGTCGGCCCCCGCGGTCAGACCGGACACCCGGTCCAGCACCGAATCCCTGGCCGTCAGAAACAGCGTCGGCGTGTAACCGTCGGCCTCACGCATCCGCTGCAGGATCTGCAGCCCGTCGATATCGGGCAGCATGATGTCCAAGACCACCACATCCGGTTCGATCTCGTCGAACTTTGCTACCGCGTCGTGGCCGTTGTGCGCCACATCGACTTCCCAGCCCTCATAGTGCAGGGCCATCTTGACCAGGTTGGTCAGCGCCGGCTCGTCATCGACCAGCAACACCCGGATAGCTGATCCGTCGGCGCGGTGGATCTTCGGCAACTGTCCGAGGATGGCCTGGCGGGGTTGCTGGGCTCGGGGGGATACGGACATCGTCGTCATGCTTCCATTGTGCGGAGCACACAGAGTGTTGTCACGGAGTTCATATGGAGTTCTAAGGGAATGCCGTTTCTATGATTCTTCTATGACCTCCGTCACCTTTGTGACCAGTGGTGACCTGGCTCAAAAATATTGCGATACATACAGTTTCAAACGAGTAGATGAACAATTGGTGCCGCCGATCGCCATTTGTTGAATGATTTCCCCTGCGCACCAGGCATATTCACTGGGTGCGATACCCCACCGAAACATTTGGGTTCTCTATGCATGGCCCAAACTTCCTTGCACGGGCTCACAGCGATAAATACGCTCGCCCACAGCAATTGGGTGTTGCCCAGCTACATATGAGCCGTAAGTCGACTTGTGTCGCACTGTGCTCCAACACCTTTCGCAGTTGTTACCGACAACGGCGTCAATAACTTTGTGCGGACTCGCAACGAGGCGGGTCCGCGCATCACCAACTCCAGACGGAGGCGCGTCATGCAGCAAACCACCCAACTCGCCGAACGGGCCCGGGCCGTTCTGCGATACGACCTGCCCGCCTCACTGGTGGTGTTCCTTGTCGCCCTGCCGTTGTCGCTGGGTATCGCCGTCGCCTCCGGCGCTCCGGTACTGGCCGGCATCATCGCCGCCATCGTCGGCGGCATCGTCGCGGGCGCCCTGGGCGGATCACCGCTACAGGTCAGCGGACCCGCGGCCGGCCTGACCGTCGTGGTGGCCAGCATGATTTCGCAGTTCGGCTGGGCGGTCACCTGCGCCATCACCGTGTGCGCCGGCATCCTGCAGGTGCTGTTCGGACTGAGCCGGGTGGCGCGCGCCGCCCTGGCCATCTCTCCCGTCGTGGTGCACGCGATGCTGGCCGGCATCGGCATCACCATCGCGCTGCAGCAGATCCACGTGCTGCTGGGCGGCAGCTCCAACAGCTCGGCCTGGGCCAACGTCGCCGAACTGCCGGGCCAGCTGATCAACGCCCATGGCCACGGCGTCATCCTCGGTGCGCTGGTGATCGCGATCCTGGTGGCATGGCGCTGGGCTCCCAAAGCCGTGAAGAAGGTGCCCGGTCCGCTGGTGGCCATCGTCGGTGTCACCGCGCTGTCGCTGCTGGCCCCGTTCGGCGACGTCACCCGCATCCAGATCAACGGCTCGCTGATCGACGCGCTGGCCCTGCCGTCCTTGCCCCAGGGCAACTGGGGCGCGTTCGCCGCCGGTGTACTCACCGTCGCGCTGATCGCCAGCGTCGAGAGCCTGCTGTCGGCGGTGTCCGTGGACCGGATGCACACCGGCCCGCGCACCAACTTCGACCGCGAGATGATCGGCCAGGGCGCTGCCAACATCGCCTCGGGCGCCATCGGCGGCCTGCCCGTCACCGGCGTGATCGTGCGCAGCTCCACCAACGTCGCGGCCGGGGCCCGCACCCGGGCGGCCGCGATCCTGCACGGCGTGTGGATCCTGATCTTCGCCGTGCCGTTCGCCGGCCTGGCCCAGATGATCCCCACCGCCGCCCTGGCCGGCCTGCTGATCGTCATCGGCTGCCAGCTGGTCAAGCGTGCCCACATCGAAACCGCCAAGCGCACAGGCGATCTCGCGGTCTACGCGGTCACAGTGGTCGGCGTGGTGTTCCTCAACCTGCTCGAAGGCGTGCTGATCGGACTCGCACTGGCGGTCGCACTGACCGTGTGGCGAGTGGTGCGCACCAACATCGTCTCCGAGCCCACGGGTGAGGACACCTGGCGCGTCGCCATCGAGGGCTCCTGCACCTTCCTGTCCCTGCCGACCCTCACCAGCGCGCTGGCGCGGGTGCCGTCGGGCGCCTCGGTGACCGTGGAACTGTCGGTCGACTTCATCGACCACGCCGCCCACGAGACCATCGAAGAGTGGCAGCGCCAGCACGTGGCCACCGGTGGCACAGTCGACATCCACGACGTCGGTGTGGTCGAGATGAGCAGTGCCGTCGCCGGCCCGCCGATGCGTGGCTTCACACCGTTCGACAAGCGCTCCGGCGTGGTGCCGTGGAGCTCCTGGCAGGGCGAGGAGTCGGCGTCCGTGCTGCACGGCCTGGCCGCCTACCACCGTCGCACCGCCCCGGTGCTGCGGCCGCACATGCAGGAACTCGCGCATGCGCAGCGGCCCGAGACGCTGTTCCTCACTTGTGCCGATTCGCGGGTGGTGCCCAACGTCATCACCAGCAGCGGTCCGGGAGACCTGTTCACGGTGCGCAACGTCGGCAACATGGTGCCCGCCGGTCAGGCCGATGCCTCGATCGAGGCGGCCATCGCATTCGCGGTCGACAAGCTCAACGTCTCCTCGATCGTGGTGTGCGGGCATTCGAGCTGCGGCGCGATGACCGCGATGCTGGGCAAGACCGACGCGGGCGACGAGCATCTGGAATCCTGGCTGGCCCATGGCAATCCGTCCATCGCGGCGTTCGACGACGGCCGCCATCCGGTGGCCCGGTCAGCGGCCGAAGCCGGCTTCGGGATGGTCGATCAGCTGTCGATGGTCAACATCGCGGTGCAGGTGCAGACCCTGCAGGCCCACCCATTGGCGCGGCGGGTCAACGTGATCGGCCTGTTCTACGACATCGCCAGCGCCGGCGTGCTGCGGGTGACGCCGACGCACGTCGAGACCCTCGCCGACGCCGCGTAGGTTCGCTCTTCGCACGGCTTGCACCGCGAGCGTGCGTGTCTGGTGCCCGACACACTGTGTTTCGGCAGCAGTTCACGCACGCTCGCGGTGTCTTGTCGGTCCTCCGGTCGCTCAGGCACGGTCGTGGAGAGTGACCTGATAGCCGTCAGGGTCGGCGAAGGTGAACGTCCGGCCGAAGGGTCCGTCGATCGGCGCGGAGACGATGGGGTGCCCGTCGGCGGCGAGAGCATCGTGAATGGCCTGGACATCCGTGGCGTGGAGCCAGATCGCGGCACCGATACCGGGCTGAGCGACGGACGCGAGGTCGGTTCCGGGAATCACCTCGCGGAGTGCGAACGCGATCGGCCTGGTCTCGAAGACGACGGCGTGCGGAGGTCCGGCCTGCGAGCGGACGAGACCGAGGTATCTCTCGTAGAACGCCTGCGAAGCGTCGAGGTCGCGCGCTTGGAGCGAGATGAAGTCGGGGCCGGTGGCGGGCATGATGATGCTCCTTTCGTGTCAGTTTTCTGACATGATTGAACCTATGTCAGAATGCTGACATGAGTCAAGACGGCGTCGACCTTCAGACGTCACTGGGCTACCTCTTGAAAGAGGCGTCGAGTGTCCTGCGCGCTGCCATGGAGGAGGCGCTGCGGCCGCTCGGGATGAACGTGACGCGCTACGCCTGCCTCGAGCTGCTGGCTCAACGACCGGGCCTGTCGAACTCCGAGCTCGCGCGGGGCGCCTTTGTGACCCGGCAGTCGATGAACGTGCTGCTCCAGGCCCTCGAACGAGAGGGCTATGTGACCCGGCCCGCGGAGGCACCCGTCGGGAAGGTTCTTCCCACCCGGCTCACACCGCGCGGCCGGCGCAGCCTCGACAAGGCGACCGTGGCGGTCCGGTCCGTCGAGGTCAGAATGCTGGCCGGAATGACCGAGACCGAGCAGTCAGACGCGTTCCGGATCCTGCAGAGCATGATCCGCTCGCTGCGCGACGGCAACGACGGCGCGTAGCTCGGATCAGTAGTGGCCGGGACCGCGGCCGGCCATGTCCTCCAGGCGGCGGATCCGGTCGTCGATCGGCGGGTGCGTCGAGAACAGCTTGCCGATGCGCTCGCCGGCCCGGAACGGGCTGGCGATCATCAGGTGCGCCTGATCGGCCAACTGGGGCTGCGGGGGCAGCGGCGCCGCCTCGACCCCACCGGAGATCTTGCGCAGGGCCGAGGCCAATGCCAGTGGGTCACCGGTCAATTCGGCACCGGACTGATCGGCCTGGTATTCCCGCGAGCGCGACACCGCCAGCCGCACCACGGTGGCCGCGATGGGACCCAGCAGCGAAACCAGCAGCATGGCAAGCGGATTGCTGCCCTCACGGTTGCCGCCGAACATTCCCGCGAACATGGCCATGTTGGCCAGGGCGGTGATCACCGACGCCATCGCGCCTGCCACACACGAGATCAGGATGTCGCGGTTGTAGACGTGTGAGAGCTCATGGCCGAGAACCGCTCTCAGTTCACGCTCATTGAGGAGCTGCAGGATGCCGGTGGTACAGCACACCGCGGCATTGCGCGGATTCCGACCGGTGGCGAACGCATTCGGGTTGGCGGTATCGGAGATGTACAGGCGTGGCATCGGCTGATGCGCCGTGGTGGCCAACTCCCGCACAATCCGGTAGATCTCGGGCGCCTGCACCTCGGTGATCGGCTGAGCGTGCATCGCGCGCAGCGCCATCTTGTCGCTGTTGAAGTACACGTAGGCGTTCATGCCGACGGCGAACAGCACGGCCAGGTACATCACGTTGCGGCCGAACAACGAACCGACGAACACGATGAACGCCGACATTCCGACCAGCAGGAAGAATGTCTTGATCCGGTTCGCGTGCGGGTTCCACGTCATCGCAGTTTCCTCCTAGGCAACTACTCGGCAACCATCGCTGATTAAACGCTCAGTTACCGTCCGTGGTTCCGGAATCAGCCGTGGCGATTGACCGTGTAGTCCACGAGAGTGGCCAGCGCGTCACGCCCCGGCCCGGCCGGAAGGCCTGCCAACTCCTCGCGCGCCTGCGCCGCATACTCGGCCACCATCTCCTTGGCACGTGCCATACCCGCCGATCGCCGCAGCAGCGTCAGCGCCTCGGCGACGTCCTCGTCGCGCTCGACCGGGCCCGCCAGCAACTCGCGCAACCGCTCGGAATCCGGGCCTGACTCGCGCAACGCGTAGAGGACCGGCAGGGTGTGCACGCCCTCGCGCAGGTCAGTGCCCGGGACCTTGCCCGATTCGTCGGGATCGCTGTCGATGTCGATGATGTCGTCGGAGATCTGGAAGGCGGTGCCCACGATGCCGCCCAGCCGGTGCAGCCGGTCGATCTGGTCGGCGTCGGCGCCCGAGAACGTGGCACCGAACCGGCCCGAGGCGGCGATCAGGCATGCGGTCTTCTCGTAGACCACCTTGAGGTAATGGTCGACGGAGTCGACATGCTCGGCCGCACCGCGGGTCTCGCGCATCTGGCCGGTAACCAGCTGGGCGAATGTGTCTGCAATCACACGGACCGCGTCGGGTCCGAGCAGCGAAACCAGCCGCGAGGCCGTGGCGAACAGGTAGTCGCCGGCCAGGATGGCGATGTTGTTGCCCCACCGGGCGTTGGCGCTCGGCGCCCCGCGCCGCATCTGGGCCTCGTCCATCACGTCGTCGTGATACAGCGTGGCCAGGTGCACCAGCTCGATCACCGCACCGGCGATCGCGACCTCAGGATCGTCGGGCCGGGGGCCCAGGGACGCCGAGAGCACGGTGAACAGCGGGCGGAACCGTTTCCCGCCGGCCTGAAACAGGTGCTGGACCGCCTCGGCCATGAGCTCGTCGGCTTTGCCCAGCTCATCAGACATCAGTTGTTCGATCCTGGCGACGCTGTCCCGGACGTCGGCGGCGAACGCCGCGTCCCCGAAATCAACGCCTGCCACCACAGTCGCTGGTGTCCTCATTCGTCCAACATACTGGGGGACATGGATGCACCGGCGGGCAGGAGCGCAGCGACCCGGGGATATACACAGGCAGACGTGGTCGTCGTCGGCGCGGGACCGGCCGGGTCGGCGGCTGCCGCATGGGCGGCTCGAGCCGGTCGTGACGTGCAGGTGGTCGACGCGGCGCAGTTCCCGCGGGACAAGTCCTGCGGCGACGGACTGACGCCGCGCGCGGTTGCCGAGCTGGAACGGCTCGGCATGGGCCCGTGGCTCGACACCCGGATCCGGCACCACGGCCTGCGGATGTCGGGATTCGGCGCCGACGTCGAGGTGCGCTGGCCCGGTCCGTCGTTCCCGTCCACCGGAAGTGCGGTCCCGCGCACCGAACTCGACGACCGGATCCGCTCGGTCGCCGCCGACGACGGCGCCAAGATGCGCTTGGGCGCCAAAGTCGTTGGGGTCGAATACGACTCCCGTGGGCGGGTCGAATCCGTCCAGCTCGACGACGGCGCAACCATCGGCTGCAACCACCTGATCGTGGCCGACGGAGCCCGTTCCACTCTGGGCCGCGTGCTGGGCCGCACGTGGCACAAGGACACCGTCTACGGCACCGCCATCCGCGGCTACATCGCGACACCGCGCGCCAACGAGCCGTGGATCACCTCGCATCTGGAGCTGCGCTCCCCCGAAGGCCAGGTGCTGCCGGGCTACGGCTGGATCTTCCCGCTGGGCAACGGTGAGGTGAACATCGGTGTGGGCGCCCTGGCGACGGCCAAGCGCCCCGCCAACGCCGCCCTGCGGCCGCTGCTCTCGTACTACACCCAGCTGCGCCGCGAGGAATGGGGATTCTCCGGGGAGCCACGGGCCGCACTGTCAGCGCTGTTGCCGATGGGCGGCGCGGTGTCCGGCGTGGCCGGGCCCAACTGGATGCTGGTCGGCGACGCGGCGGCGTGCATCAACCCGCTCAACGGCGAAGGCATCGACTACGGGCTGGAAACCGGCCGGTTGGCGGCCGAACTGCTGGGTTCCGGCGACTATTCACACGCCTGGCCCGCCCTGCTGCAGGACCACTACGCCCAGGGATTCTCGATCGCCCGAAGGCTGGCCCTGCTACTCACGCTGCCCCGGTTCCTGCCGGCCTCCGGCCCGCTCGCGGTCCGCTCGTCGTTCCTGATGAACATCGCCGTGCGGGTGATGGGCAACCTGGTCACCGACGAGGACGACGACTGGGTCGCGCGGGTGTGGCGCACGGCCGGGCTGGCCTCGCGCCGGCTGGATCAGCGCAAGCCCTTCAGCTGATCGCGGTCAACGGCGGTTGAGCATCCAGATCCGGGTGGACAGCGCCGTCGCGAAGGCACACCACAGCGGATAGGGCGCCAGTGCCGCGCCGGGGGCGCCCTGCGCCTGCACCGCCCGACGCGTCAGATCGGCGCTGCTGCCGGTCAGCACGGCGGCGGTGACGGCGGCGGCCCCGAGTTGGCGGCGGGAGAAGAACACCCACGACCATGCGGCGTTGACGGCGAGGTTGCCGGCCAGCGCCACTGTGTAGGCGCGGGCCTGGTCCTGGCGACCGTCGGCATGCAGCCGGTCGATCGTGCGGGCCGACACCACCGCGATGCCGGCGTACAGGATCGGCCAGACGATCGGAAAGGCTTGTCGCGGAGGCTGAAACGACGGCTTGCGCAAGGACTCGTACCAGCTCGACTGCGCGGGCCTGCTGGCCAGCCCGCCGACGAGCGCAGTGGTCAGTGCCGCGGTGGCCGTCTTGGCCAGGGTGATCGGTCGCATGCCGGGTTACATACCCCGACTCTTGACCTTCGACACCTCGGCCGCGGCGTGTCCCCGATACCTCCGGGGACGCACCGGCCTTGCAGATCAGCGATCTCGGGATGCCGTCTGACTTTCGTCCCGGGTGCCGGCATCCCTCGGTACCGGGGTATAGAACCGGCCCTTGGTCGCCAAGGTCATAGCAACGTGGATGATCGGTCCGACAACCATCGCCAGGAATGATGCGTAGGCCACCGGATAGACCTCGAGGATGCCGAGCGCTCCGACGAACACCGCGACGGCCAACGAGGTCAGACCACACGGATTCCATTCGCGGACTTCGCCTTCGCGGTACTCGATATTGTCGGTGCGGCCCAGCTTGAGCCACCGGCGGCAGATGAAATAGTCGGACAGGATAATCAGCACCCAGGTATTGGTGAGTACACCGGTGATCGCGAGGAATGTCCCCAAGTGATTGATCACATTGGTGGCATAGAACACCACGCCGAACAACCACACCGCGAACATCCACCACGGGCGCCCGGGCCTGAAGTGCGCGACGACATCGAAACCGCTCGACAGCGTGATCGAACCGCCGTACAGGTTCATCACGTTGATCCGGATCTGGGTGACCAGCACGAAGACAACACCCGCCAGACCCATGAGGTGCACGAACACGAAGCCGGGATCCTGTGCCTTTTCCGTACCGAACTCACCGACCAGCGATGCACCCAACATGGCACCCAGGAAAATGACGGCGAACATCGGGACGAGTTCGAGCAGCATGATCGACGCGGTGCCGCGGTAGCGGATCGTGCGCTTGGCGAACCGCCCGTAATCGGTTGCCATCAAGCCCTGGAAGATCATCTGCCCGTTGGCAAAACTCATCGCGGTCCACAAGGCCGCGCCACCGGACATCCCGGTGGCCTCCCAGCCACTGGGGCCCACCACAGTGTGTTTGGAACCCAACGAGATCAGCGCCCACACCAACAGACCCACGAAAATCGGGAAACCCCAGGTTTGCAGGGCTGACATCGCATACATGCCCCGCCACACGAAACCGATTGTGACCAAGCCGATCAGCGCGAATATCGCCACGCCTGCCAGTGAGCCGATCGGGATGTCGAAGTAGAACGCCAGCGCGTGGGACACGATGGTGCCCTCGAACAGGAAGTAGTACACGAAGTTGATCGCATAGATGAACGAGGTGACTGCCGCACCGCGGCTGCCGAATCCGAGTCCACGGGAAATCAGGCTCTGCGACAGTCCTTCTCGGCTCGCCATGCGCATGGTCAGCGCACCGATGAGGATCGCTCCGAAGAAGAAGTAGCCGATCGGAATCAACATCATCGGCCATCCGACCAGGAAGGTCTGCTGCGCGCCGAACGAGAAGAAGAACATCGCCGTGGCGTTACCCAACAGGACGAGGCTGATCGCCGGGATCGGCCATCGCTTGTTGTCGGGCACGCGGTCGATGGCGTAGCTCTCGATCTGATCGTCGATCGAGGCCTCTGGGCCGCGGAACGCGCTGCGTAGGGACATCACACTCCTTGTTTTCAAGGCGCCGTGAGCGCCGTGGTGCAGTCGACTGGATAGCCGGCTAGACGGTGACCGGTTTCGCCCACCTGTGGTCAACCGCCCGGTGGGCATCGGCACCGAAGCGTTCTATCAACTCCGTAGCGGTGCGGGTCGCCAGTCCAAGGCAGTCGTCGGTGAACGCGGTGAGACGATCAGGGTCGACGGTCAGATCGGCGACGGCCGATAGCCATTGACGTTCCAGCACATCGAATTCCCTGCGGATGGCAGCGGCACGGCCGGCGAAGTCACGGGCTGTCGGGTCCTTCGCCACGTCGAGCAACTGCTGCCACCGCCACCACGAAGACACGGGATCGTAGGCAGCCGCATGGTGGTTACGCGGATCCCAAGACGCCGCGGTGGGCGCCGGCCGTTGCACGTTGTCGGGCAGTCGGCCCGATTCGACGAAATACGGGACGTAGATGCCGGTACACGGGGTGGCCGGGCACCACCACAGCGCCACCGGGCGATCCGGGTCGGCGTGCAGTTCGACGACGAGCGAGGCCGCGGTATTGCCCCAGGTGAACCCCGAAGGGTGCTCGTGCATGCACAGGGTGAGGAAGTCCGGACGGGATGCATCGAATGTCGGGCCGCCGAGGAATGTGCCTTCCAGGTGATCCCGCAGGATGCCGAATGCCTGGGGCACATCGAGGCCGCCATTGGCTGCGGCAATCTGGAGGAGCTCGTCAGCCCGCCGCCGCCGAATGTGGGACACCTGCAGTGGGGTGCCCGGGTCGGTGTAAGCGTCGGCCACGTCGAAGGTTCGTTCGGCGGGGTACCAACCGGCATCGAGTGCCCTTCGTCGAAGGCCGTCGCTCATCAGATCAGAGTCGGTGCGGATCGAGAGCTCGTTGCTGATCGCGTATGAACCACCGCGTACGCGCCGGGCCGCCCAGTCCGACCCTGCCGTCTCCAGGATCCAGGCCTCGGTCGGGTCCGCGATCAGATATGCGTTGTCGTAGGCGCCCGGTCCGTGATCCTTCCCCACGATCGCCGAACCCCATTGCCCGTACCGTTCGAGCAGCCGGGTCATCACCGTCAGCGCTTGCTGCGCGGTCGCGCCGCGCTCGAGGCCGAGGCGCACGAGTTCCATGCCCAACAGGCCGGGTTGTGGCCCATGCCCAGCGCCCTCGGCGGCGACTGCCGTCGCCCACGTGCGGGTGAAGACGGCTTCGTTGCCAATGGCCACTCGATGCTCATTGACTCCAATCTCGTAGCCCCAGCACCAGAACGGCGCGGAACCGACATGCGCATAGGCGTCCGCGTCGGCGATCGTGACGTACGCGAGCTGTAACGGAGCTCCCGCCACGCGGGCCGGACTGTGCCGCAACGGTTGTGCTTCGCCGGCCGGCCGGTCGCTG
The DNA here is from genome assembly GCF_003855255.1 of Mycolicibacterium nivoides. NCBI lineage: Bacteria > Bacillati > Actinomycetota > Actinomycetes > Mycobacteriales > Mycobacteriaceae > Mycobacterium > Mycolicibacterium nivoides. The sequence continues at coordinate 5,236,361 of NZ_CP034072.1, forward strand.
TTCTTGCCGAAGATGGTCGCTCCGCTACGGGTCGCATCAGCCGACGCGACGAACGTGTCACAGCTCCACGGCCGCTGGATCATCGGGTGACTCCTTCAAATTCGACGCCGGACGACGTGAGATGTCTTGTCACGAGATCGGCGGTGACTTGACGCAACAGTGACCCGGTGAGAGCTGGGTCGTCGACACACCGTGGGTTAATCCGATCGAGGGCGACCACCTCAGCGAACGGGAAGCCCCTCCTACCGGAGGCCAGCCGGTTGGACCCCACCACCGCGACACTGGGCACCCCCAACTCCGCAGCCAGCGCGGCCACCCCGACTGGGGCTTTGCCGCGCAGGCTTTGCCCGTCGAGGCTGCCCTCGCCGGTGATGACAAGGCCAGCGCCGGTGATGCGTTCGCGGGCCCCGAGCATCGCCAGGAACAGCTCTGCACCGGAACATAATTCGGCGCCGAGCAGCAGTAGGGCCCACGCAAGGCCGCCGGCCGCACCCGAACCCGGTGAGCAATGAAGCCCGACCCGACCCACGACTGGTTCGACCAAGGCCGCCAGGTGTGAGAGTGCGGCCGACAGCATGCCGATGGCTTCGTCGTCAGCCCCCTTCTGCCGGGCGAAGACCTCAGCCGAGCCGTCGATTCCGATCATCGGGTTGTCCACGTCGCAGGCGATCGTCAGGCGCGCCGAGGCGAGCCGGGGATGCAGGCCGGCGATATCGACGTCGGCCAGGGATAGCAACCTGATTCCGGTCGGCTCGATTGATGCACCGGCGGCATCCCGGAGCTGCACACCGAGCGCCCCGAGCATCCCCGCGCCGCCGTCTGTGGTCGCCGAGCCGCCGAGACCGACTGTGATGTCATCGAATCCGTCATCGAGCAGTGCCGCGATGACGAGGCCGACACCGAAACTGGACGCCGTCAGGGCGTGCTGCGGAGTGAGACGCAATCCCCCCATGCCGCAGATCGAGGCAACCTCGATGATGGCCCGCCTTCCCTCGACTGCGACCGTCGTGGCGGCCACCCGGCCCCAAGCGTCGGCGGTCGCCACCCGGCGCGCAGACCAGCCCGACCGTAGTGCGGCATCCACGCTCCCATCACCACCGTCGGCGATCGCAAGCGGCACATAACGATCCTGCAGCCCGAGATCGGCGCACCCGAGAGCCATCGACTCCACCACGTCGGCGGCGCTCAGACTGCCCTTGAACTTGTCGGGCGCGAGCACAATCCGCGATTCGGGCTTCAACGTGTCCTCCGTCACTCAAATATTGTTCGTCAAGTTAGCACAACGAGCAGTTTGGTTGTCTGGCTAGTGGACAGGAGACGGATACACTGAGGTCCTCACAGTGGAGGGTCTGCCGGTATGCCGTTCGAGCTCAGTACGCGGTCCGTGGGAGAAGCGTTGGTGGTATCGCTTCGCGAACGGATCCTCACCGAAGACATTCCCGCCGGACGTCCGGTCACGGAAGCACTGGTAGCCAGTGATTACGGCGTCGCACGCCAGACGGCGAAAGCGGCGATCGAGCACTTGGTCGCCGAGGGGCTGCTCAAACGCACCGCTCACCGCAGTGCGCGCGTGCCGATTCTCGACATCGCGGAGGTACAGGATCTGTACTTCGCCCGCCGATTCATCGAGAGCCAGGCATACGGCCTGTTGGCACGTCAGCGCACCTACTCGGACGCCGCACGCCAGGCGCACGAGGCGTTTCGATCAGCCGTTGTCGGCGAAGACTTGGTCACGGTGGTCGAGGCAGACATCCGCCTACACACCGAGTTGGTGCACAGCTTGGGTAGCCCCCACCTGGACCGGGCACATCGGTTGGTCGTCAACGAGATGCGCCTGTGCTTGGCCCAGGTCCAGAGTCATCACCTGCTCGATCCGGCGGTGATCCACGAGGAGCACAGCGGCATCTTGACCGCGATCGCCGAGGGCGACCACGACCTTGCCCTACAGCTGGGAGACCAGCACTTGGCGAACGCCGAGCAACGCCTGCTCGAGCACCTTGGGAACCGGCCGCGGTAGACGCCGGGAACAGCGCTGCCCACCTCCAAAGCAACTGCTGTACCGACGATTCCACGCCTACGATTACCCGGCGAAGCCCGCGGCGCCGCTCAAAACTAGGCACTCAGGTGGCGCGCACCCGCAGAGCGCACGCGCCGACAATACTCAGGTCAGCGGTACTCGCACAGGTAGGCGGTCTCGGTCTCGACGCGCAGCTGGAACTTGCTGTCGGCGGGCACGGTGAATTGTGTGCCGGCCGCGAAGGTCTCCCACTCCTGGCTGCCGGGCAGCTTGACGGTGAGCGCTCCGGAAACCACCCGCATGATCTCGAGCTGGGTGGTGCCGAACTCGTACTCGCCGACGGCCATGACGCCCACGGTCGCAGGTCCCTCCGGCGTCGTGAAGCCGATCGATGCGACGTCGCCACCGAAGTACTCGTTGACCTTGAACAATGCGGCTCCTTGAAGTCGGGTGAGCGGTCAGGATACCCGGGCGAAATACAGCCGCGACCAGCTACACCACGTACTTGAGCACCCCGAGCATCGCGTTCTCGTCGGTCGGCTCACCGGCGCACCGCTCCAGCTCGGCCCGCACCGCCGAGGTGTCCATCCCGGTGCCGATCAGGACCAATTCGGTGGTCCCCGAACGCCGCTTCTCGAAGCGCAGCGAGCTGCCGACCAGCTGCAGCAGGAAGCGCTGAGCGCCGAAGTCGACGAAACCCTTGGCGCGGTAGAGCCCAGCGGGGCGATCCCGCAGAAACTCCATGAACAAGCGCGGGTTCACCGCGGCGTCGGTGCGGAACTCGATGCTCTGATACTCGGGATGGGCATGATCATGCTCGTCGTGCAGCAGCTCGTCGAAGGACATCTGGGCCTGCGGCGTCCGCTGCGGCGGGTCGATCAGCATCTCGGGGTCGATGCGGGCAAAGTCGGTGGGCAGCACCGGAACCCGAGGACTGAGCTCGCGGATCCGGGCGAGCAGTCCGTCGACGTCGCTGCACGCGGAGGCCTTGTTGAGCACCACCAGATCGGCGACCGGCAGCCCGTGACTCAGGTCCGGTTGCAGGCCGTCGACGACCAGGGCCAGGCCGGCGTAGTGGAAGCGGGGATCGTCGAGGGTGATGACGGTGCGGGCCAGGGAGGCCGGTTCGGCCACACCGCTGGCCTCCACCACGATCAGATCCAGCCGGGGTTTGACGGCCGCGAGCTTGCCGAGCATCTCGCCCACTTCCTCGCCGTCGACCGCACAGCAGATGCACCCGTTCGACAGCGACGCCATCGCGTCGACCTGACCCGCGACGAGCATCGCGTCGATGTTGACCGCGCCGAAGTCGTTGACCAGCGCACCGATGCGGACCCCACGGCTGTTGCGCAGCAGGTGGTTCAGCAGTGTGGTCTTGCCTGCGCCCAGGTGCCCGGCGACCGCGAGCACGGGTACTGATCCGGTGGACACCACCGGGCCATCGTAGGGTTATTGGGAATTGTTTTCACTAAGCGGGTCAGGTTGGCCAGCGGGTGTCGACGATGTCCAGCGCATTGGGCAGCTTGGCCCGGTACCGCGCCTTGTCGGCAGCCTTGAACGGACCCCACCACGGCGCCTGGAACAGCTCGACGATCTTGACCTTCGGCCCCTGGTAGCCCGACGCCATCAGAACCCCGTTGGCGGCGTAGCGGCCGCCCTCGTTCGCGCCCTCCATCGTCGTGACGTTCTGGTCGGTCTTGATCCACTCGCCGGCCAGGAAGAGATTGTCGATCCCGGTCGTCGCTTCGGGCCGGCGCGCCCACGACCCCGGATCCTGGATGAACAGCGGCTCGTCGTTGCGCACATCGGGGGTGCCCGAGTCGATGATCGACGGATCAAGGAACCACGAATGCACCATCTGGTCCGTGACCACGATGCTGGTGTCGTTGAGATGGGCTTTGATCTGCGCCCAGGCCTCGGCCGCGATCTGCGGTGGCGTGCACTGCCGGGCACTGAGCCGGTTGAAGTTCCCCGGGGTGCTCCAGTCCGAGATGATCGCCGACAGGCAGTCCCTGACAGTTCCGTCGCCGTACGACGTCAGCGGCCGCTTCCAGAACTGCGCCTCGCTGATCGAGGTGAGCCCCCACCCGGAGTCGACGTAGTTGACGTGCCCCTTGGTGACGTCGACGCGTTCCCGCAGGAAGAACATCAGGCCGTTCATCCACTCGGTGCGCAGCGCGGCCACCGAGGCCAGCTTGGGATCGGCAGCGATCACGTCGGGTGTCAACACCGCTGCCAGCTTCTCGCAGGGCACCGCGGAGATGTACCAGTCGGCCACCACCGGTTGAGCCACCCCGTTGCCGTCGACCACCGTCGCCGAAGCGATGTGGCGGCCGTTGGGAGTCAGCCGGGCCAGCGCCTGCCCGAGCCGAAAGGTCACGCCCAGTGACTGCAGGTGCGCCACCCAGGGGTCGATCCATTGCAGGCTGGTGGGCCCGTTGAGCACCCTGTCGAATCCCTTGTTGTCGATGTCGTTGCCCAACAGCAGGATCGACCACACCGAGGCCTCACCGACCAGCCCGATCGAATGGGCGCTGGCATCTTTGGATTTGGAGGCAGCGAGATTCCGGATGATGCCGTCGGCCAGATACCGGTTGTACTCGGCCGACTTCTTGTCCGCCCCGATGTATCTCTCCCACGTCATGTTGTCCCACTGGCCGAGCTTGCGCTCGTCGCAACTGGTGACGTAGACCGCGAGTTTCTGTGCGGCGTACACCGCTTCCAGGGGCGGCAACCGGAACAACGTCTGGAACACCGCGGCCACCGACTCGATGAAGGCCTTCGGGGTGATGGGGTTGGGCAGCGTCGGGATCGGAAACGGCAGCGGGATGGTCAGATCCGCCCGCCCGAGCCCCGAGTGCAGATAGGACGTGGCCCGGGTCAGGTTCTGCCAGACCCCGAAGGTGTTGCCGGCGTACGGGATGCGTCGCATGGTGTCGGTGACGTTGCGATAGAAGCCCGGGAAGAACCGGAATCCGTGTTCGGCCGGTAGCGGGCTGCCCGTCGCGCTCGGCGCCGGAATGGACCGCGCCTTGCCGCCCAGCGCTTTCCGTTCGAACACCGTGACGCGGTACCCGCGCTCGGCCAGTTCGTGCGCGGCGGTCAGGCCGGCCACCCCGGCTCCGAATATCGCCACCGTCGATCCCGGCGCCGCGCGCGGTTCCCGGCCCGCTCAGCGCGGCCGCGGCCACCCCTGCCGTGGCAGTGCCGGCCAGAAACGACCGCCGTGAAATATGACGCTCCCCAACCCCACCCGACATACCGACACCACCTCAGTTCGGCAACCCCTGTGGGCGTTAAGTTAATGGCGATTCTCCAACGGGCAGGCCCGACACGCCGACCTGAATCCAGCCAATCGTGAACCTATCGATTGATCACATCGATAGGTATTGAACCACTACAGACCGCGCAAGACCGGTACGGCAACTCGAGAATAGTCATTCACTTAATTGTTGCGGTGACGTCATGAAATGTGACATGCTCCACAGGCGACCGGGGGGTCGAAACAGTGCTCAGCACAGCCGGCGCCACCGGCCGGCCCCGCGCATGCAACGACACAGCGCGGAAGGAACTCGATGACCTACGAGCTACCGGCGTCCAAGGGCCCTGTACGGGATGTCCTGGTCCAGGGCGGTTACGTGCTCGGCTTCTCGGTGCAGGCGCTCGTCAGCGTCGTCACCGCGGTGGTCAGCCGGCGCCTGGTGCTCGACGAGGTCGTCAACCAGACCCTGTTCATCGGCCGGGTGTGCACCGGACCGGCCCTGCTGCTGATGATGCCCATCGGCGTGTTCATCGCGGTGTCGGTCGGTGAGCTGGCCGGACGCATCGGGGCCGGGGGCTACTCGGGAGCAGTGGTGGCCTTCATCATCGTCGGCCAGGCCGCGGCCCTGGTGTGCGCGTTGATGATGGCCGGCGTGGCCGGTTCGGCGATCTGCACCGACCTGGGATCACGCACCATCCGCGAGGAGATCGATGCGATGGAGGTCATGGGCCTGGACGTGATCGAGCGTCTCGTTGCACCCCGCCTGGTCGCCGCCGTCATCGTGGCACTGGCCCTGTGCTCGATCGTCACCTTCGGCGGCGTGGTGGCCTGCTACCTCTACCACATCAGCGTGCAGCACCTGCCCGCCGGAACGTTCCTGGCTACCTTCAGTCAGTACGGACAGGTGTCGGATTTCGTTATGGCACTGATCAAGTCGGCAGTGTTCGGGCTGACAGCGACCCTGGTCGCCACCTTCAAGGGCCTGCACACCAAGGGCGGGGCCGGCGGTGTGGCCAACGCGGTGAACGAGGCCGTGGTGCTGGCCTTCGCCCTCGTCTTCATCCTCAACACCACAATGTCGGCGCTGTATACCGTGGTGGTTCCGGCCGTGGGCAGTTACCGGTGACCGCTATCACCAGCAGCGCTGCCCTGCACCGGATTTCGCGGCCCGCCGTCGCCGGGTACGACGCACTCGCCGTCGCCGGCCAGCACGTGACGTTCTACGCCAAGGTCCTGGGGTCCCTGCCCTACGCCCTGGTGCGCTACCGCAAACACACCCTGGGGCAGATCGGCGAGGTCACCTTCGGCACCAGCTCGCTGCTGTCCGGCGGCGGAACCATCGGCATCGTGTTCGCCATGTCGCTGGCCGCGGCCATGATGCTGGGCGTCGAGACCCAGCGCGGCCTGGACCTGGTCGGGATGAACACGCTCTCGGGCATGCTCGCCGCGATCGCCAACACCCGCGAACTGGCGCCCGTGGTGGTCGCAATCGCGTTGGCCGCCAAGGTCGGAACGGGATTCACCGCCCAGATCGGGGCCATGCGGATCTCCGACGAGATCGACGCACTCGACGCCATGGCGCTGCGCTCGATCCCCTATCTGGTCGGCACCCGCGTGCTGGCCTCGGTGGTCTGCGTCATCCCGATCTACATGATCGGACTGCTGGCCAGCTACCTGTCCACCCGCACCGTGGTGGTGATCTTCAACGGCGCCTCCCCCGGCACCTACGACTACTTCTTCCACCTGGCCCTCGGCCCGAGAGACCTGCTCTACTCCGGGATCAAGGCCATCGTCTTCGCGATCGTGGTCGCGCTGGTGCACTGCACCTACGGCTACTTCGCCTCGGGCGGTCCCGCCGGGGTGGGGCAGGCCGCGGGCCGCGCGCTGCGCACCGCGATCCTCGCGGTCGGCATCCTCGACGTGCTGCTGACCTTCGCGCTGTGGGGCCTGGTCCCCGAGATCCCCGGGATGGGAATGTGAAGCGCCTCAGACGATTCGGCAGACGCCGCAGGTCTTCGGAACCCAGCCGGGCGAAACTGGCCCTGCGCGGCCTGGCCGCGGCCGCCGTGGCGATGGCCGTGGCATCCGTGCTGGTGGCCCGGGCCTCGGGACATCTCGAACGCAGCGCCGACGTCTTCGTGGGGGTGCCGGTGTCGGCCGGGCTGATCACCGGCGGATCCCCGGTCCGCTACCACGGTGTCAATGTCGGGCGCATCGCCGACATCGAGTCGGGCACCCGCACGTCCCGGGTCCGGCTGGCGATCGAACCCGACAGCCTGGGCATCATCCCGTCCTCGGCGGTCGCGCGGATCGTGCCCCGCACCTTCTTCGGCGACATCTATCTGCAACTCGTCGACCCGCAAGGCAACCGGTCGGCCACAGGGCTGAAGCCGGGAGACACCGTGGCCATCGATGACAGCCCCGACGCGATGGCGCTCTACGACGTGTTCACCAAGATCGTCGAACTGTTCTCGCAGATCAAACCCGAACGCATGCAGACCGCCCTCACCGCGATCAGCCAGTCCCTGCGCAACCGCGGCACCGAGCTGGGCACCACGATCGACAACCTGAGCGCCAGCGCACAGGTGCTCACGCCGTCGCTGGTGCGATTCCTCGACACCACACCTCAGTTCCGGGATGTGATGGCCTCGCTGAACACCGCGACCCCCGACATCATCTCGACGCTGTCGGCGGCGACCTCGGTGTCCAACCGGATGGTCGACGACCAGAAGAAGTTCGCCTCGGCCATCGACGGTTTCGCCCGGTTCTCCTCGGTGCTCACCTCGTTCATGTCCGATCACCGCGAGCAGCTGATCACCGTGGTCGACTCGGCCGGGAAGATCATGGCGACCACGGCCGCCCAGCCCCTGGGGCTGGTCGACACCCTGGCCGGCGCACAGTCGTTCGGTGAGGCCGGCGCCAAGGTGTTCGCGACGGGCAAGTTCAACATCACCGCCGTGGCGACCTTCGCCGGGCCGATGCCGTACTCGCTTCAGGACTGTCCGGTCTACGGGAACACCCAGGGCGCCCGCTGCGCCGAATCCGCACCGTCGGGTGAGGTGCCGGATCAGGCCGGGGACGTGCTGGCCCGCCCGGCCGCCGACCTGCCCGTCACGCCGTTCACCGCCCCGGCCCCGCACCTGCCCACGAATTCGTTCCTGCCGCCCGGGCCCGGGCTGCCACAGTCGGCGCCGATCCCCACGGAACCGCTTCCGGCCGAGGCGGTCCCATCCTCAGCCGCCCCGGCCTCCGCCGTCGTCGACGCCGACCGCCAGGCCCATGCCCTGGCGGTCCTGCAGGACGAACTGGTTCCCCCGGCCGGCGCCCCCTCGACCCAACCGAACATCGCCACGGTGCTCATGCTGGGCCCGCTCGTGCGCGGCACGGAGGTGCAGGTCTCATGAACCGCAACGGTCGGTGGCAGTCGTGGGCCAAGCTGGGTGCCTTCGGCACGGCCGGGATGCTCAGCGCGGTGCTGGTGATCAACACCCTGTCGGTGCCGGTGCGCGGTAGCACCGTCACCTACCAGGCGCAGTTCACCAGCGTCGAGGGTCTCAACGTCGGAAACCCGGTGACCATGAACGGTATTCGGATCGGCCGGGTGGATTCGATCCGGTTCGCCCCCAACGCCGACGGCACCAGCCGGGCCGACGTCGACATCGAGGTCAACTCCGACTTCACCCTGACGGGCAACGTCACCGCGGCAGTGCGCTACGGCGACATGCTCGGCGCCCGCTATGTCGCCCTGTCCGACCCGGGCGGCGCCATCATGGACGTCTCCACCGACGAACCACCGGCCAGGCTGGCTGCCGGCGGCGTCATCCCCCTGGCCCAGACCTCGCCGGCGGTGGATCTGACCGCATTGCTCAACGGGTTCAAGCCGCTTTTCGACGCGCTGGCCCCCGAGCAGGTCAACACCCTCACGCGGGGATTCGTCGAGACCTTCAGCGGCCAGGCGCAGACCCTGACGACGCTGCTCACCCAGATCGCCGCCATGACATCGAGTTTGACCAACAACGCGGACATCTTCACCCAGCTGATCGACAACATGTCGGCACTCATGCGCACCATGAACACCCGTCAGCCGCAACTGGAGCAGATGCTGCACGGGCTCAACCGGCTCAGCGCCGCGGTGACCTCCGGTGACCGGCAGTTCGAGACGCTCATCGACCAGGGCAACGCCGTGCTGGCCACTCTGGCCAACACGGTCAACAACTCCAGCGCCGCCTACGGAGACACCATCACCAATCTCAACTCCATGCTGCAGACCTGGCAGCCCAACACCGAGCAGTTCACCACTCTGTTGGCCCGGCTGCCGGAGTTCGGCGACGCGATCAACCGGACCTCCAGCTACGGCGGGTTCGTCAGCCTTTACCTGTGCAACTTCACCCTCAAGATTCGCAGCCACGAAGCCAACATCTTCGGCAGCAGACATTCCGAGGTGTGTTTGTAGATGTTTCTCGTCAAACTGATCGACCTCTTCGTCGGCGCGGTGATCTTCCTCTTCGTGAAGGATCAGCGCAAGCACAACCCGTCAATCCCCTTGGCACTGGGCATGATCGGCACCATCACCCTGGTCGCCATCATGGTCGTGTCGATCGGGATTCCCCGCACGGTCTACCACGTGCGGACCAACGCCTATATCGCCGAGCTGGCCAATGCCAGCGGACTGTCCGGCGGCGACCCGGTGTATATCGCCGGGGTGCCCGCCGGGCGGGTGGAGGACGTCGCGCTGGCCGGCGACCGAGTTCGCATCGGCTTCCGGCTGGACAAGGCCCAGGCGCTCGGGAACCGCACCACGGTCACCGTGCGGCTGCGGACCGTGCTGGGCAAGCGGTTCCTCGACGTGATGCCGGCGGGAACCGTCAACGGACTGGACTCCAACGTGATTCCGTTGTCGCGCACCACGGTTCCCTACAGCCTCGACGAGGTGGGGCGTAAGGCCGCCGACACCGCCGAGCACGTCGACCAGCAGCCGTTGACGGCGATGATGAACACCCTGGCCGAGACGATGCCGGGCAACAGCACCGAGCTCGGCCAGGCACTGGCCGGGATCAGCGCGGCCAGTTCGGCGTTCGCCGACAACGGCGACAAGATCGACGAGATCCTGCGGATCAGCCGGTCCATGACCGAAATGCTGTCCCACCAGACGGATTCACTGGCCGACACCGCGGCCAACGCGCAGTACATCGTTTCTTCACTGGCGGCGCGCCGTCAGGCACTGACGGACATCGTTCACAATCTGACCGCGATCATGCGGCACCTGGCCGCGATCTACACCGAGAAGCAGGCAGATTTCGGCAGTTTGATCGCCGGCCTCACCGTGGTCACCGGAACCTTGAAAGCCAACGTGGACAAGATCGACCAGACCCTGCAGAAGATGCCCCCGGCGATCCGCGCGGTCACCAACGCCACCGGCAACGGCAACTGGGCCGACGTCAACTCACCGTCCGTGGTGATGCCCGACAACCTGTTGTGCTTTCTCAACGTTCAGCGGGAGTGCCGATGACTAGACGGGTCGCCTTCGCGCTCATCATCACCCTCGTCGTGGGCGCCGGTGGCTGGTACGTGTTCGGCCGCACCGACCGGGCCCGGACCGTGCACGCCGACTTCGGCTACATCAACGGCATCTACCCGGGCAGCAAGGTCACCGTGCTCGGGGTACCGGTGGGACGCGTCACCGCGGTGACGCCGCAGGGCACCACGGTGCGGGTCACCATGACACTGCCCGACGACGTCGTGCTGCCCGCCGAACCGGACGCCTACGTGGTGAGCCCCGCACTGATCAGCGACCGCAGCGTCGAACTCGGCCCGGCCTACAGCGGAACCGGGCCCACCCTGACCGACGGGCATGTGATCGGAGCCGACCACAGCCATTCCCCGATCACCTTCGACAGCATGCTCGGCAGCCTGAGCACGCTCACCTCGGCCATCGGCCCGCAACAGGGCGACATCGGTGCCGTGCTGACCCGCGGCGCCGAGCAGTGGCACGACCAGGGCAAGCTGTTCAACTCCGCGATGCGCAACCTCAGTGCCGCCAGCGGCGTGCTCGGGGCGCGGGCCGAGGACATCGGAGCGGTGGTGGACAACCTCAGCACGCTGATGGCCGCGTTCAACCAGCGCCAGGTCTCGCTGAACCAGATGGTCGACGAACTCGGTCAGGTCGGCGGCAGCTGGGCCGACGCCAATGTCGACATCGCCCAGCCCATGGCCGATCTCAAGGTCGTACTCGATCAGGTCGACACCTTTGTCGCCCAGCACGGTGACGAGCTGGGCACCATCGCGGCCAACCTGAACGCCGTCGGCGACGTGCTGACCGCCAAGCAGCCGCAGCTGGCCGAATTCATGGACCTGGTACCGCTGATGATGCAGAACCTGTCCAACACCGTCGGCCAGGACCGGCGCGGCCGGATCCGGCTGAACGTGTCCACGGTGCTCACCCAGTTCGCCGCGGCCCAGAACTTCTGCGACCGCAACATGCTGCCGATGTGCGTGGGCGCCGGGATCACCAACCCGATCTCCTACCCGATCAGCCGGTCGGACCCGCTGGGCATCGTCACCGCGGTCACCGGCAACACCCCGCCGCCGAACCCGAAGTACCCGAGGTGAACGGTCATGTCTAGATCCCTGGCTCGCCTCTCGACCGGCTGTGCGGTGATCGTGGCCGCCGCAGGCGTATGGGCATTGAGCGATGTCGGAATTCAGGATCTTCCCCTGGGCCGCACCTCCCCCACCGACACCATGGCCGTCACGGTGGTGCTGCCGACCGCCGACGGCATCACCATCGGCGCCGACGTCCGCAACGGGCAGAAGGTGGTGGGCCGGGTCAGCGGGATGAACCTGGCCGCCTCGGGAGCCTCGGTGCAGCTGAGCCTGGCCGACGCAGACGGCCTCGACTCCGGGACCGTCGCCAGCGTGGAACTCCCCTCGGCCCTTGGCAATCCGTTCGTCCGGCTCAGCAGCGCACAGCTGGCACCCCAGCGTGCGCTGCGCGACGGCGACGTGATCCCGCCCAGCCACACCGAGCTCGGACCGCAGATCGAAAGTGCGCTGGCCACCTTCGGGGCGCTGTTGTCCCGCAGCGGTGTCGACCAGCTCGCCACCATCGTCACCGAATTGGACAAGGCGTTCGGGGGCCGGGCCGACAAGGTACGCGGGCTGATCGACTCGATGTCGCTGCTGGCGGCCAAGGCCTCCGAGCACCAGGGCGAGTTCGATCAGGCGATGAGCCTGGCCGCCAACATCACCGGCCAGTTCGACCACGAGCAGAAGACCGTGACCGGCTACCTGGACGCGGTGCCCAAGGTGGTGGCGATGCTCGATGTGCAGCGAGCCAAGCTGCAGACGCTGTTCTCCTCGACCACCGCACTGGCCGCCACGGCCAACAACGTGCTGTCGTCGACCGACCTGAACGCCATGGTGACCGACGCGGGCACCGTCGTCGGCATGATGGGCACCTTCAACGACCGGCTCGGCGGGATGCTCACCGCGATGAACACCTTCCTGGAGAAGTTCGGTGACTCGGTCCACGGCGACTACCTGATGTTCGATGGCGCCCTGGACATTCCGGGCACCATCGACAAACTGCTGACCGGAGGGTTGATCGTCAACGGCACCCCGATCACCGGGGACGTGGCCCTGGAGGGGTTCTTGTCGGGAGGTCTGAATTGAGACGCCTGGTAGTGGTTCAGCTGGCGATCTTCGCGGCGATCGCCACGATCGTCATCCCATTCGGAATCCGCTATGTGGCGGGGCCGCAAGGCTTCCGGACTCCGATGACCCTGACCGCGACGATGACCGACGCGTTCGGCCTGACCGCGGGGACCAGTGTCACCGTGCGCGGCGTGCAGGTCGGCACGGTCGACGACGTGTGGCTGACCCCCGACGGGACCGCGATGGTGCGGCTCGCGATCGACCCGGACACCCGGATCCCGCGCGACGCGATCCTGACCGTCGGGATGGGCACAGCGGCGGGCATTCAGAGCGTCGACATCATGCCGCAATCCGACGCCGGGCCGTACCTGGCCTCCGGGGACACCATCGCCGCACCGGCCGACCGGCAACCGATCCAGATGGACCGCATCATGGGCGACACCGCGCAACTGGTGAAAGGCATTGACACCCGGGCGGTTCAGTCGGTCGGAACGGAACTGTCGAACGCGTTCGACGGGCTGGGCCCCGATCTCGCCATGCTGATCGACAACGCGTCGGACATGTCCACCCGCATCCACAACCAGACCGGTCAGCTGCAGCCTCTCATCGACGGCACAGCGGAACTGGTCACCACCATGGCCGGCCAGGGCGATCCCTTCGTGCGCGGCATGGGCGCCAGCGCACAGCTGGCCAATCAGCTGGACGGCAGCGGCCCGGCGTTCCTGTACATGACCGACCGCTCGCCGGCTGCGCTGAGTTCCCTTCAGCGGGTTCTGGACACCTATCAGGGCACGTTCGGCGCCACCCTGGCCAACCTGGCCACCGTCACCCCGATCATCGGGGACCGCACCGACTCACTGCAGACGGGGCTCGCGACGATCCCCAAGGGCCTGCAGGATCTGACCTCCATCGTGAAGTTGGACGCCACCGGCCAGACCCGCGCCGACTTCTCGTTGATCGCCACCCAGGGGCCGGTGTGCAACTACGACGTCGACCGCCGGGCCATCGGCGATGTCAGCGCGAAAGAACCCAACCTGGTCATGTATTGCCCGCCCGCACCCGACATGCTGATGCGGGGCGCGGTCAACGCACCCCGACCCAACGATCTCGGCCTGCAGAACTCCCAGACCCCTGGGTATCCGATCGGGCCCGAGGTGGTCAACGACCCGGTCAAGATCCCGACCCTGGCCCAGCTGGCCTACAAATGGCGCAGCATCCTGAAAGGTGGCCCGCAGTGAGCAATTCCGACGATGACTCCGTCGACGACCACGGTGAATCGGTGCTGACGTTGGAGGATCCCGCAGAAGACACAGCAAACGACGTCGAGCCCGAGCCTGACGAAACCGTCACGGCCGGCCGGCTCAGGCGCCGCCTCGTGGCGGGACTTCTCGCACTGGGGGCCGTCGCCGCCACGGCCGCGTTGGTGGTCTTGTCGATCAGTGAGTACCACCACCGCCAGGACGAATCGCTGCGCGCCGGGGCCGTGCAGACGTCGCGCGACTATCTGGTGGCCATGGCCGCGTTCGACTACCAGAAGATGGACGCCAACCGCGAGCACATCGTCGCCAACTCCACGCCTGGGTTCGCGGCCAAGTACGACGAGATGGTCAAGGCGCTTCGCGACATCGTGGTGACCAGCAAGGGCGTCGCGACCGCCACGGCCGATCACGTCGTCGTCGACTCGCTCGACGGCGACACCGCGACGGTCGTCGCGTTCGTCGACCAACACGTCACCAATGTGACTGCACCACAGGGCAGTAATCAGAAGTACCGGATGGTGGTCAAGCTCGTGCGCAGCGGCGACCGCTGGATCGTCGACGACGTGCAGACCGTGTAACCCCGCCGTTTCACCCCCCGAGAGGAGCCCCATGCCAGCGACATACGTGGATCTGGCCGCCGAGCCGCGGTTGACCACTGCCGAGACCCGCATCACCGTCACTCAGCGGGTGCCGCGGTGGATCAGGAAGAAGGACGTCGACCTGTCCGACGCGCTCGACTTCTGGTCCGCGGCCGGGGCGGCGGCCAACGTCATCATGCAGATGAGCTGGCCGGAGGTCGGCTACGGCGTCTCCGAAAGCCGGGTGGAATCAGGCAGTTTGGTGCATCACCCGTGGAAGCGGCTGCGCACCACCGCGCAGTACCTGACCGTCGCGATCCTCGGCACCGACGAGGAGAAGAACGCCTATCGCGAGGCAGTCAACGTCGCGCACCGGCAGGTCCGCTCCACCGAGGACAGTCCGGTCAAGTACAACGCGTTCAACCGCGAACTGCAGTTGTGGGTGGCGGCATGCCTTTTCATCTTCTACGAGGACACCCATCAGCTGCTCTACGGCAAGATGACCGAGGAGCAGGCCGAAGGCTTCTACCAGAGCGCCATGACGATCGGCACCACTCTGCAGGTGCTCGAGGAGATGTGGCCTGCCACCAGGGCCGACTTCGACGCCTACTGGAACACCGCGTGCGAACGCGTCGAGATGACCCCGTTCGTGCGGGATTACCTCATGGTTCTGGTGGAGCTGCGGATGATCAACTGGCCGATGCGGATGATGCTGGCACCGCTGTTGCGGTTCTTGACCATCGGCTTCCTGGCGCCGGTGTTCCGCGACGCCATGGAACTGGAGTGGACCGAGACCGACCGGCGCCGCTTCGAGCATCTCTTTCTGTTCGTGGCGTTCGTCAACCGGTTCCTGCCGAAGGCCCTGCGCACGGGCAACTATGCGGTGCTGTTGAAGGATCTGCGCCGCCGGATCCGTCGCAAGAAGGCCCTGATCTGAGCAAGGCGGCCACCCAACCGGTCCCGGGCACGCCGCTGTCGCAGTATCTCCGGGACCGGCGGTTCCTGTTCGTCCTACCGAGGGCGGTCTGCCTGCAGTCCCTGCATCCGACGATCGCCACCGGGATCTCGCAGCACGCACTGCTGCACCGGCGAGTCTGGTTGCACCACAAACGCACGGTGACCCAGGCGATCAGGATCGCCTTCGCCGACGTCGACATGCGGCCCTACATCCGGTTCGCACACGAAGAGGTCAAGGGCCGCGACCCGGCCGGGCAGAAGTACCACGCGCTCAACCCCGAGGTCTTCCACTTCCAGCACGCCACCTACGTGGAAAGCCTTGTGATGATGGTCAATACCTTCATCCGGAAGCTGGATGAGCGTGAGCACGAGCAGCTCTACCAGGAGTGCTGCTCGTGGTACCGCCGCTACGGCATCTCCACGCGACCGATGCCGGCGAGCTGGCCCGAGTTTTGCGAGTACTTCCAGCATGAGTGCCGTACCCGGTTGTCCGCGGGTGAGCACTTCGAGCCGTTCCGCCGGCAGATGTTCGCGCCGACGGACTGGTGGCCGCGGGCCGTGCCGCGGCGGGCGATCCGGGCCATGCAGCATCCGCGGGCTGCCGAGTTGACGGGGGTCGAGGTCAGCGCTCGCGACCGGCGCTCGCTGCGGCGATTCGCCGTGGTCAGCCAGGTTCTGTCCTGAGGGTTGACGGACCGCACTCGTGGTCGGCGAGAATCACCGGGTGCCCAGAACTCGAGCGTGGTGTGTGATCGTCGCGGCAGCAGCACTGGCCGGCCTCACCGGTTGCACGAGCATCGTGTCCGGCACCGCACTGAAGAGGGCTCCGTCACCCGAGGAGAACAAGCTCGAGCAGGTCATGTTGCCGATCGAGGAACTCAAGGCGATCGTCGGAGCCAACAACCTGATGTTCACCAGCAAGACCGCGGACATGAACAACAACTTCTGGAAGATCCGCGACGAAAAGTGCCTGGGCGCACTGTTTCCCGCCGAGGATCTCGTCTACCTGTTCAGCTACTGGGACGCGGTACGCACCCAGGTGGCCCAGGACCCAGACTCCGACCATCGCCACTGGGTACAACAGGCCGCCGTACTCTTCGCGTCAGAGGACGACGCCCGATTCACGCTCGAAAGCTCCAAGAAGTGGTGGGGGAAATGTGCGGGATCCGCGATCCCGCTCCGGGAGAAGCTGGGTGACGAGACCAGCGACCGCATCTGGCACATCGGCGATCTCGTCGTCGACGACGATCTGATCACCCAGACAACCACCCGGAGCGGAAGCGACGGATGGGCATGCCAACGTGCCCAGTCAGTGGTGGCCGCGACGTCCTTCGATGCCAAGGTGTGTGGCTACCAGATCCACGATCAGGCAGCCACCATCGTCAACAAGCTGGTCGCCAACGCCCACCGCTGAAATTTGGCAGGCCGAAAGACCGTCGCGGTGCGCGATTTGCGGCGTGTCAACGTACAGACACGGTCGCTCGCGGTGCCTACAGGGCGGGCTTGGTCGCCGCGTGCAGTGCCACGATGCCGCCGGTCAGGTTGCGCCACTTGACTTGTGACCAGCCCGCCTCGCCGATGCGGCGGGCCAGCTCGGCCTGATCCGGCCAGGCGCGGATCGACTCGGCCAGGTAGACGTAGGCGTCCGGGTTGCTCGACACGGCGGTGGCCATCCGCGGCAGCGCCTGCATCAGGTACTCCTTGTAGAGCGTGGCGAACGCACCGTTGGTCGGCGTCGAGAACTCGCACACCACCAGCCGGCCGCCAGGCCGGGTCACCCGGGCCATCTCGCGAAGGCCTGCCACATGGTCGACCACGTTGCGCAGCCCGAAGCTGATGGTGACCGCGTCGAACACTCCGTCGGCGAACGGTAGCCGGGTGGCGTCTGCGCCGACCTTGGGCACCGGGCGGGACGCCCCCGCGGCAAGCATCCCCACCGAGAAATCAGCAGCCACACACCAGGCACCCGAGGTCGCCAACTCGACCGTCGACACCGCGGTGCCTGCGGCCAGGTCCAGCACCTTGTCGCCGGGGCCGATCCCCAGCGCCGCACGCGTCTGCCGGCGCCAGAACCGGTCGTGCCCGAGCGACAGCACCGTGTTGGTCAGGTCGTAGCGTCGCGCCACCGCATCGAACATCGATGCCACTTCGTGGGGGTTCTTCTCCAGGCTCGCTCGACTCACAGTGCTGACGCTACCGGGCGGCGCTCAATACATTGACAGTGACCGAAACCCTGGCGCCCCGTCGCCACTGCCTGTGGACTCCCTGCGAGTCGGATGGTGCGGGAATGGGCGGGACGGCCGACGCCTTGAACCGCAGGGAACGAAAAGTCGAAGGGTTGATCATGAGCGAAAAAGTGTGGTTCATCACCGGTGCATCGAGGGGTTTCGGGCGGGAATGGGCGATCGCGGCCCTGGACCGGGGTGACAAGGTCGCCGCCACCGCGCGCGATACCGCGACGCTCGCCGACCTGGCCGACAAGTACGGCGACGCGCTGCTGCCGATCCGGCTGGACGTGACCGACCGCGAGGCGGACTTCGCCGCCGTGAAAGAGGCCCACGACCGGTTCGGCCGGCTGGACATCGTCGTCAACAACGCGGGCTACGGCCAGTTCGGGTTCATCGAGGAGTTGTCGGAGGCCGACGCCCGCGATCAGATCGAAACGAACGTATTCGGCGCGCTGTGGGTCACCCAGGCCGCGCTGCCGTACCTGCGCGCCCAGGGCAGCGGGCACATCATCCAGGTGTCCTCGATCGGCGGCATCACCGCATTCCCCCTGGTCGGCATCTACCACGCGTCAAAGTGGGCGCTGGAAGGGTTCTCGCAGTCACTGGCCGCCGAAGTCGCACCGTTCGGCATCCGTGTGACGCTGATCGAGCCGGGCGGGTTCTCCACCGACTGGGCCGGATCCTCGGCCAGACATGCTGCCCCGCTGCCGGATTACGACGAGGCCCGCGCCGCCGCGCAACGCGCCCGGGCACAGCGCAGCGCCAAGCCCGGTGATCCCAAAGCCTCGGCCGAGGCGGTGCTCAAGATCGTCGACGCCGAAAACCCGCCGCTGCGAGTGTTTTTCGGCGAGCTGCCGCTGCAGCTGGCCAAAGCCGACTACGAAAGCCGGCTGGCGACCTGGGAGCAGTGGCAGCCGGTGTCGGTCCTGGCGCAGGGCTGAATTTCTTCGCGAGATCCGGTCTGCAGCAACGCTGACCAGCGTACGGTTGAAAACATGCCCACGATCACGACTTCTGACAATGTCGAGATTTTCTACCGGGACTGGGGCTCGGGCCAGCCGATCGTGTTCAGCCATGGCTGGCCGTTGTCCGCCGACGACTGGGACACGTTCATGCTGTTCTTCCTGCAGCACGGCTACCGTGTCGTCGCCCATGACCGGCGCGGTCACGGGCGCTCCTCGCATGTGGCCGACGGCCACGACATGGATCACTACGCCGACGACCTCGCCGCCGTGGTCCAGCACCTGGACCTGCACGACGCGATCCACGTCGGGCACTCGACCGGCGGCGGTGAGCTGGTGCGCTACCTGGCCCGGCACGGGCTGGAGCGGGCAGCGCATGCGGTCCTGATCAGTTCGGTGCCGCCGCTGATGGTCAAGACCGATGCCAACCCGGGCGGCCTGCCCAAGTCGGTGTTCGACGATCTGCAGGCGCAGTTGGCAGCGAACCGCTCGGTGTTCTACCGTGCGCTGCCGTCAGGTCCGTTCTACGGCTTCAACCGGGAACAGGAGAAGACCCCGCAGCCTGCCCGTGAGGCGATCATCGCCAATTGGTGGCGCCAGGGCATGATGGGCGACCCCAAGGCCCACTACGACGGCATCGTGGCGTTCTCCCAGACGGATTTCACCGAGGATCTCAAGACGATCACCCTGCCGTCACTGGTGATGCACGGCGAAGACGACCAGATCGTGCCGTACGCGGATTCCGGTCCGCTCTCGGCAAAGTTGCTGCCCAACGGGACGCTCAAGAGCTACCCCGATTTCCCGCACGGCATGCCGACCACCCAGGCCGAGACGATCATGGCCGATCTGCTGGAGTGGCTGCGTTCCTGAAACCGGTTACGTCCGAAGGGTGATCAGGCAGCGCGCAACTGCCGCAGGCCCTGCACGGCCTCGTAGTGCCCGATCAGCTCATCGCAGATCGCGGGCCAGGTGCGGCTCAGCACGCTGCGACGCGCGGCCACCGAGTAGCGCGACCGCTCGGCGATCAGATGCTCCACGGCAGCGGGCAGGGCGGACTCGAATTCCTCGACGGGCAGCAACAACCCGGTGCGGTACGGCGCCACCAGATCCCTGGGGCCGCCCGCGTCGGGGGCGATCACCGGCAGGCCGGAGGCCATCGCCTCCTGCACGGCCTGGCAGAATGTCTCGTGCTCACCGGGGTGGACGAAGACGTCCATGCTGGCGTAGGCCGCGGCCAGCTCAGGGCCGTGCAGTTCTCCCGTGAAAACGGCTGTGGGCAAGACTGTTCGGAGTTTGGCGCGGTCCACGCCGTCGCCCACCACCACCAGCTGAAGGTCGTCCCGCCCAGCGAGTGCGGCCAGCCGCTCCACGTGCTTCTCCGGCGCGAGCCGCCCGACGAACCCTACGATCGGCCTGCACTCGGGAGACCACGTCGCCCGCAGCTGCTCATCGCGGGCCGACGGAGCGAAACCCGTGATGTCGACCCCGCGACCCCACTTGAACACCCGGGGAATCCGGTGGGCTTCAAGGTTTTCCATCGCCGAGGTGGACGGGGCCAGGGTGCGGTCGGCCTTGCTGTGCAGGCGACGCGTCCACGCCCACGAGGCACGCGAGAGGACACCGACGCCGTAGCTCTCGGCGAAACCGGCGACATCGGTCTGGAACACCGCCACCGTCGGCACACCCAGGTGGCGGGCGGCATGGACACCGCCCCAGCCGAGCAGTGCCGGCGATGCGAGATGCACGACGTCGGGGTCAAAGCCGCGCAGCACGTTCACCATCCGGAAACGCGGCACGCCCAGCGGCAGTGAGGTCACTTTGGGAAACATCCGCGAGGGCACCCGGTGCACCCGCACACCGTCGTGCACACGGTCGGCGGGCGGCTGACCCCGCGGGGTGTCCGGGGCGATGACGAGTACCTCGTGGCCGGTGCGGCGGAGATGCTCGATCACCCGAAGCACCGAGTTGGTGACGCCGTTGACATTCGGGAGGAAGGACTCTGCAACGATCGCAACGCGCACCACCGAATGGTCGCAGCGGCACCTGTCCCCGAGGTAGCGTCCGGGGATACGACACGCTAAAACCTGATGCGCGGGTCTAATGTTGCGACATGCGATTGTCGCGCGTTGCTGCAGCGATGCTGGCCGTCCTGGCCTTGGCTGTCGCCGGGTCCACCACCGGGTGCACCCGGCTGATCGACGGTGCCGCGCAGGCCAGCGGCGACAAGCCCGGCAGCGAGATCACCGAGGACGGCTCGGGAATCCAGATCGGCTATCCGGATGCGCCCGCCCAGATCGAGTTCTTCACCGAACCGCAGTGCCCGGCGTGTGCGCACCTGCAACATGAGGCCGGCGACGCCATCGCGGCCGCTGTCGGCCAGGGCCGGCTCGCGGTGACGTACCGGCCGCTGACCTTCCTGGACAGCTTGGGCACCGAGTATTCGGCGCACGTCGCCAATGCCATGTTCCTGGCCGCGGGCCCGAACACCACGGGGACTGCGTTCCAGGCGTTCGTGCAGGACCTGTGGGGCCACCAGGACCCTGAGGGTTCGCCCGGCCCGACCAACGACGCCATCGCCGCCATGGCCTCGGAGAGCGGCGTCGGCGCCGAGCAGACCGACAAGATCGCCGCCGGCGAGCAGATCATCGATTCCCAAGAGCTCAACGACGCCAACGCCGAACTGCTCAGCGAAACCCAGTACGAGGTGTCCACCCCGGCGATCTACGACCTCGTCGGCGAGCAGGTGATCGACACCAGCGACCCTGACTGGCTGGCCAAACTGCTGGCTACGCCGCAGAACTGATCCGGCTGGGCCGTCGCTGCAGGAACGCCAGCAGCGCCAGCGCCGCGGCCGCCACCAGCCAGCCCACCACCGCGATCGACCCGGCCGGGATGATCGCCAGTGACGCATCGCGATCACGGACCCGCACCAGGTCGGGATTGTTCTTGTCGTACTCGACGTAGATCCGCATCCCGGTGTCGAGTTCGGAGGGGTACAGCACACCCAACTCGGGTCGATAGGTCACCCGGTCGGGCGTGACGAACTCGATCGTCGAGCGCCGTGGCCCGGCACTGAGCACCTCGGCCGCGGCCACCCCCATGTTGCTCTCGATCTGCTGGTCGTTGCGCCAGGCGCCCACCACCAGCAGCACCGACTGCAGCGTGACCAGGCAGGCGGCGATCACCACGCCGATCCGCACCCGCCGGATGATCCGCTGCGACCGAGTCTCCCCCGGTTCGCCGTAAAGATGCGGGATCAGCGGCTGCACCCACGCCCGCAACCGCGCGGCGATCTGCGTGGGCCTCACAGGGCAGCCTTGATCGACGCGTGCAGCGCCCGCAGCGACGACCGGTCGGCCTTCACCTCCAGCACCCGCATCCCGTCGAAGGGTTCGGCCAATGCGGCACCGAGCGCGTCGGCCTCCACCTGGCCGCATTCGACGTGATAGGCGCGGCACAGTGCCGCGACGTCCACATCGTGCGGGGTACCGAAGATCCGCGACGATACGTCGGAGAACCGCGGATCACCCTGCTCCAGCAGCTCGAAGATGCCGCCGCCGTTGTCGTTGGACACCACGATGGTCAGATTGCGCGGCGTCGGCTCGGTGGGCCCGACCAGCAGGCCCGAGCTGTCGTGCACGAAGGTCAGATCCCCGATCAGGGCAATGGTCCGGCCGTCGTGTGCCAGCGCGGCGCCGATCGCCGTCGACACCGTGCCGTCGATACCGGCCACACCACGGTTGGACCGCACCTTGATGCCCTCGGTGCCCAGCCCGACCAGGGCGGCGTCACGCACCGGGTTGGAGGCCCCGAGCACCAGCTGGTCGCCTGGGCGCAGCGCGTCGGAAACGGCGGCGGCCACGTGCAGACCGGTGGTCAGTGGGTGCGACGCGAGTTGTTGGCGCACCGCCGCCAAGGCATGCCGGTTGAGCTCGGCGCAGCGGGCCAGCCAGGCCGGGTCCGGGGTCCCGGTCGTTACCGCCCGGGTGCCGGTGGCCATCGAATTGCCCGAGACGTCGGGCCAGCGCGGACCGGTGGTCAGCGCGTACACCGGCACCGCCGGATCGGCCAGCAGTGCCGACACCGGCCGGTGCAGGGTGGGCCGACCCAGCATGATGACCTGCTTGGGGTGCACGAGACGCAGTGCCAGAGGATGCAGCGGGTTCCCCGGAAGCGGTGCGGTGGGCTCGGCCACCGTCGGCAACCCGGCCAGGTTGGGGTGCACGCCGGCGCCGTGTCCGGCGATCACCACGGTGTCCGGCGTGAGGTCGATCTCCAGCGGCTGATCGAAGCTCACCGGCGGGGTGTAGGTCCACGGCTTGCCGTCCGGGCGGCCCGCCGGAAACGAGGAGTCCCCGTGTGCGTTGTCGGGGACCAGCGGTTCGCGCAGCGGGATGTCGAACTGCACCGGGCCGGCGTTGGCGGTGCGCGATCCGGTGGCCGCCGCGAGCACCCGGCAGGTCGCCGAACGCCACTGAGCGTTGAGCGAATCGAGCTTTTCCGGTGACTCCTCAGCCAGACCCACACTGATGTTGGCCCGCACCTGGGTACCGAAATAGCCCAGCTGCTCGAAGGTCTGGTTGGCGCCGGTGCCCAACATCTCATAGGGGCGGTTGGCGCTCAGCACGATCAGCGGCACCCGGGCGTAGTTGGCCTCGACGACAGCGGGGCCGAGGTTGGCCACCGCCGTGCCGGAGGTCATCGCGATGCAGACCGGCGCTCGTTCCGCGACCGCGAGCCCGATGGCCAGGTAGCCGGCCGTTCGTTCGTCGATGCGGACGTGCAGGCGGATCCGTCCGGCGCGGTCGGCGTCGGACAGCGCGAACGCCAGCGGGGCGTTACGCGAGCCCGGGCACAGCACAACGTCGCGGACGCCGCCGCGGATGAGTTCGTCGACGACTACGCGCGCCTGTGCCGTCGAGGGGTTCACCACTCCACCTTATTCGTCAGTTCTGACCGGCCAAGAACTCGAGCAGCGCGGCGTTGACGACATCGGGCTTCTCGATGAAGCCGAGATGACCGGTGTCGGGGATCTCCAGGTAGCGCGCCTTCGGGATTGCGTCGGCCACCTCACGGCCCAGGTGGGGCGGCAGCACGACGTCGTCGGCGAACCCGATGACCAGCACCGGAGCCGTGATGGACCGGTAAGCAGGCAGCCGGTTGCCCACCGGAGCAGCGTCAGACTGGGCGAGCAGCCCCGGAGTCTGCTTGGTGGGCCACATGGTGAACATCTCACTCCAGTCGCGCACCTGGGCGTCGTCGTTGAGGGTCTTGGGCGAGAAGCTCTCCAACATCCGGAGCTTGGCATCGAACGTCGGCGGCAGTTGAATGCCCGAGGCCGCAAGGTCGCGTTCGGCGGTACGGAAGAACTCGCGGGCCCGGTCGTGGCGGCCGCGGGTGGCCATCAAGACTGCCGAACGCACCAGATCCGGACGGGCCAGCATCAGTTCCTGGGCGATGAACGAACCCATCGACACACCCACGATGTGCGCCGGAGCAGCATCCAGCTTCTCGATCAGCTCGGCGGTATCGGCCACCATCTGTTCGGTGCCGAACCCGTCGGCGTTCTCGGTCGCGCCGATCCCGCGGTTGTCGAAAGTGATGACGCGGTAACCGGCCCGCTGCAGCGCCGGGACCTGATGCAGATGCCAGGTGCGGCCAGCGCCTCCCCGTCCGGCGATGAACACCACGGGGACGCCCTTGCCTCGCTCGTCATAAGCCAAGTTCATCCGGCCGACGCTACTTCATGACGCTCAGTGCAACAGCTCACGCGCTGCGGCGGTCTGAGCGCTCACGCGCTGCGGCCGTCTGAGCGCTCACGCGCTGCGGCGCCCACGCACCCTTCGGACTGCCTGATCCCAGGCCAGCAATACCCCGGCCTTGAGCGGTTCGGGCTTGATCATGTCCTTGCCCAGTAGCGCGGTGGCACTGGCCTTGGTGGCCGCGCTCGCCTTCGACATGTGCCCGGAATCGAACGGCGGCTGCGGGTCGTACTCGATCATCAGCTGAATGGCCTTGGCCTTCGCCTCGCCGCCGATCTGACCGGCCAACCACATCGCCAGGTCGATCCCCGCCGAGACGCCCGCCGCCGTGATCACCTTGCCGTCAGGGTCGGCGCGCACGATGCGCTGATCCCCCACCGGTGTCGCGCCCATCAGCTTCAACGCGCTCAGCACCGACCAGTGCGAGGTGGCAGGCTTCCCGTCCAGCAGGCCAGCCGCGGCCAGCACCACTGACCCCGAACACACCGATGCCATCCAGGTGGCCCCCGGATACACCTGACGCAGCCAGTCGAGCACCTTTTCGTCGCGGGCCACCATCGTGGTACCCGGCCCGCCGGGCACCAGCACCACGTCGGGCGAAGGGGTTTCGTCGAAACTGTGGGTGGCCCCCACCATCAGCACACCGGAGTCGGCGGTGACGGGCCCCGGCTCGTGCCAGACGAACCGCACTTCCGTGTCGGGCAGGTGGCGCAGCACCTCGTAGGGCCCGATGAAGTCGAGCGCGGTGAAGCTGGGGTACAACACGATTGCGATCTGCATGGCTGGTTCCTCTCAAGCGGTTAGATCTGCGCTTCTCGCGTGCGCGGACGTCTTGCGGTACTGGTCAGGAGAAATACCCAGGCGTCGAACGAAATTGCGCCGCATGGTCTCGGCGGTGCCGAACCCGCAGCGGGCGGCGATGACGGTGACGGTGTCGTCGGATTCCTCAAGCTGGCGGCGCGCCGCATCGGTGCGAATGCGTTCCACGTAGGCGCCCGGCGCCTCCCCGACCTCGTCGGTGAACACCCGGGTGAAATGCCGCGGGCTCATCGCCGCACGCCGGGCCAGATCGGAAATGCTGTGCGCTCCACCGGGTTCGACCTCGATCAGCTCCTGCACCTCGCGGATGGGAGCGCGTTTGGCCCGTGGCATCCACACGGGCGCGGCGAACTGGGTCTGGCCGCCGGGCCGGCGCAGGTAGAGCACCAGGTACCGGGCCACAGTCTGGGCGACGTCGGTGCCGTAATCATCCTCGACCAGCGACAACGCCAGGTCGATACCTGCCGTCACCCCGGCGGCCGTCCACACCCGCTCGGAGCTCCTCACGAAGATCGGATCGGGATTGACTGCCACCGAAGGAAATTCGTCGGCCATCCGACGCGCCGAGGACCAGTGGGTGGTGGCGGTGCAGCCGTCGAGCAGTCCGGCCTGTGCGGCCAGGAACGATCCGGTGCACACGCTGACGACGCGACGGGCGTGGCGGGCGGCGGTGCTGATCCAGTCGACGACGGCCGGGTTGGCCCGGGCGGCGTCGGCACCGATTCCGCCGGGTATGACGATGGTGTCGATCGGCTTGTTGGGGTCGGGCAGCGGAGCGGCGACGAACTCCAACCCGGTGAGCGTGGCGACAGGCTGGCCGTCCACGGCGGTGAGGGTGACGGCATAGCCGTCGTCGGATCTGCCCTGGCCGACCAGGGCCAGCGTGGCGGTGGAGAACACGTCGAACGGCCCGGCCAGGTCCAAGGCCTGCACCCCGGCATAGCCCAGGATCACCACCGATCGCGTCACCTCTCCAGTGTTCGCGACCTCGGCGATGGCGTCTACGCCATGCACCCCACAAATCAGGACATGGGCTTGATTGTCGGATGGCATCGCGATGATCGGCGACATGACGGAGTACACCTACCGCGCTCAATGGTCGTACGAGGATCGCTGGTATCGAGGGTTGTGTCTTGAGTTCCCGAACCTGTCGGCGAATGGCCTCACGGCGCACGAAGCGATCGCGGCCGTCGAGAAGTTGGTCACCGAAGAGTTGGCGATGATCCGGGCCGCCGACGACACCCCGCCGCAATCGTTGACCGACCATCGCTACAGCGGCAAGTTCATGGTGCGGGTCTCGCCGTCGCTGCACGCCAGGCTCGTTGTAGAGGCCGCCGAACAGGGAGTGTCGCTGAACCAGTGGGTGGTTCAGAAACTTGTCGGTCGACCTTCGGTGTCGCTGGCTGATCTGTACTAGTCGCCGTCGGGTCCGGTCGCGAAGGCATAGCCGATCTCGAAACCTGGTATCGCCGGCGGTACCAGGTTTCGGGAGCACACATCATGCGGCCGAGCGGTACCGATGTGACGGATGTGGCCTCGGAGCCCTACAGCTTGTTGATCCCGCGCACCACGTCCAACCGCTGGGCATAGCCCTGGGGCGAGTGCGGGAAAGCGGGAAAGAACCCGTCGCCGTAGCGCGATACGCAACATCCTGGGGCCGTGCGCGGCGACCCTGATCGGCGGCCACTTGCCCCCGGTAGGGCGGCAAGTCGAAGATCGCGTTGCGCAGCGGGAAGAAGGGCGAATCACGATTGACCAGTTCACCGTTCGAGTTCCACAGCGCACGGATCGTGGCCATCGCCTCTTCGAACCGGGCCACCGGTTTCGCCCAATCCACACCATAGGGTTCATTGCCCTCGCGCTCCCCGGGGCCGATACCGAAAATGAAGCGGCCCTTGGTCAGCAGCTGCATGGTCGCCGCCACCTGCGCGCTGACAAGCCGGGTTCGGCGCCCGGCGTCGGTGACACAGATGCCCAGCGGCACCGCGCGAATCGGTTGCGCGCCGCGATCTTTCCCAGCATCGTCGACGGTTCCATGCAGGCGTCGACCGAAGGAGTCAATTTCGCTGCTGCGCAGCACTTCTCCTGCCACAGCGCGCGGGGAAATATCGCGTTGAGATGACCGGGTACCCAGAAGGAGTCAACCGGGTGGCGACGGCCGACAGATAGTTGGCCCGGGTAAAGGTGTCCACCGCCGGACGCGCGGCGATCGTGGGATCCATGAGGCCGACGCGGAATCGAGTCATTCAGGGAGTGTCGAACGCGCAGGCCAAGTTCCCTAGAGTAGGCACCTACCCCAATATCAGCGGGTAGCACTCCCGCACCCGATCGATCCACCATTGCTGCCGCTCCAGCGTAGCGGCGAGCGTGGCCAGCCGGGCGGGGTCCGGCACCACCGCCTCGACGGGCAGGTACCCGTCGACCGGCGCGCACACCTCGGCGACGTCCTCCACGAAGAATCCGCCCGTGCCCAGCCCGCAGGCGTGCGCCAACTCGGGCAGTGCCGCGGCGGCCAGCAGTCCGCGCCCGATGCCGACCGCTGAATCCAGCGCACTGGACACCACGATCGGGATATCGATCTGTGCGGCGATCTCAAGCATCCGGGACACCCCGCCCAGCGGGGCCACCTTGAGCACCGCGACGTCAGCGGCGCGGGCCCGCACCACCCGCAGCGGATCAGACGCCTTCCGGATCGACTCGTCAGCCGCGATCGGCACCGCCACCTGCCGGCGCAGTGCTGCCAACTCTTCGACCGTCGCACACGGCTGCTCCAGATACTCCAGGGGTCCGTCGGCAGTCAGCGCCGACGCGGCGGCGACCGCCTGCGGCAGCGTCCAGCCGCCATTGGCGTCGACCCGTACCACCGGAACCTGCGCCCGCACGGCGTTCACCCGCGCGACGTCGTCCGCCAGCGTCTGCCCCGGCTCGGCGACCTTGACCTTCGCCGTGCGCGCACCGGGAAACCGCGCCAGTACCTCGGGCACCTGGGCGGCCGGCACCGCGGGAACGGTGGCGTTGATGGGGACACGCTCGCGGTGCACCGGGGGTGCCGGTTGATACGCGGCCTCGATCCCGGAGGCCAGCCAGGCCGCGGCCTCGGGCGGTTCGTATTCGAGGAACGCGCCGAACTCGCCCCAGCCGGCCGGGCCGTCGATCAGTGCCACCTCACGAACCGTGATGCCACGGAAGCGAACCCGCATCGGCAGGGACACGACGTGAAGGCGTTCCAAGATGTCGTCCAGCGCCGGCGCCGCGTCAATCACGCCGTCAATGATGCCCAAACCGGTCAGCCGGCGCCCAATGTCCGCTGGATGTCGGGTTTCATCTGGTTGAGCTGCGCACCCCAGTAGCCCCAAGTGTGGGTGCCGGTGGGCGGGAAGTTGAACACCGCGTTGTGCCCGCCCGCCGCGACGTACTGGTCGCGGAAGTTGAAGTTGCTCTGCAGCGCCGTGTTTTCGAGGAAGGTCGAGGCGACGTCGTTACCGCCCAACTCCCCCGGCGTCCCGGAACCGCAGTAGACCCAGATGCGAGTGTTGTTCGCCACCAATCGCCCCACCTGCAGCGTCGGATCGTTGCGCGCCCACGCCGGATCGCCGGGCGGGCCCCACATGGCCGCGGCCGAGAAACCACCGGAGTCGCCCATCGCCAGCCCGATCAGCCCGGGCCACGGGCCGGCCGACGGATTCAGGAACGCCGACAACGACCCCGCGTAGCGGAACTGCTGCGGGTAGTAGGCGGCGAGGATCAGCGCGGAGCTGCCCGACATCGACAGTCCGACCACCGCGTTGCCCGACGAGGACACCCGCTTGTTGGCCGCCAGCCACTGCGGTAACTCACTGGTCAGGAACGTCTCCCACTTGTACGTCCACACCCCGCCGTTGCCCGCGGCGGGCTGGTACCAGTCGGTGTAGAAGCTCGACATTCCACCGACCGGCATGACCACGGACAGCCCGGATTGGTAGAACCACTCGAACGCCGGGGTCTCGATGTCCCACCCGTTGAAATCATCCCGGGCCCGCAAGCCGTCCAACAGATAGACCGCGTGAGACCCGCCGCCCTGGAACTGCACCTTGACGTCGCGGCCCATGGCCCCGGACGGCACCGAGAGCATCTCGACCGGCAAACCCGCCCGTGACCAGGCACTTGCCGTCGGCGGTGGTCCGAGCAGTCCGCCGGCTACCGCGACGACCAGGGCGATCAGGATCCCCAAGCCGCGGAAGAACTTCCGCAATCCATGCGCATCTGCCATGTCCGCACCCCACATCTCCGCGCACACGTATGCGCCCGAAACTACTCCGCTCGGAACGGGAAATGAAGAGCAGCGGGCGACCGATTCTCACACCGTGGCGCGGTCGCGGCCCTCCCAGTACGGCTTGCGCAGGTCCTTTTTGAGGATCTTGCCGGTGGGATTGCGGGGCAACTCGTCGACGAAATCGACCGACTTGGGACACTTGTAGGCCGCCAGATGTTCCCGGGCGAACGCGATCAGGTCCCGTTCGGTGACGTCCCCGTCCAGTGTCACAACGGCTTTCACCGACTCGCCCCATTTTTCGTCGGGCACGCCGATCACCGCGACCTCGGTGACCGCGGGATGTTCGGCCAGCACGCGCTCGACCTCGATCGAGTAGATGTTCTCCCCACCCGAGATGATCATGTCCTTGAGCCGGTCCTCGACGAAGATGTATCCGCCGTCGTCGACGCGGCCGATGTCGCCGGTGCGGAACCAGCCATCAGGCGTGATGGACTCCGCCGTGGCGTCCGGCCGGTTGAGATACCCCTTCATCAATTGCGGTGAGCGGAACCACAATTCGCCCTGCTCGCCGACAGGAACGTCGGCACCGGTGTCAGGGTCGACCACCCTGACCTCGCTGCCGGGGACGACGGTGCCCGCACTCATGAGCCGCGCTTCACTCGCCCCGCGGTGATCGTCGGGCCCCAATCGGCTGATCGCGCCGGACACCTCCGTGAGCCCGTAGACCTGGATGAACTCCGTTTCCGGCCACGCCTGCAGCGCAGAACGCAACAGCGGCAAGGGCATTGGAGATGCACCGTAGGCGAAGGTCTTCAACGCTCCGAACAGCTTCACCGCGTCCTCGCCGGTGTCGAACACCTTGGCCAGCACGGCGGGTACGAGGAAGGTGCGATTGGCCCCGGCGAGAATGCCGCCGGCCAACGCCATGCCGTCGACATCACGCGTCATATAGGACGGCGCCCCGTGGTGCAGCCCCCATTGCACGTAGGACGACCCACCGACATGGAACAGCGGCATGGCGACCAGGCTCTTGTCCCCGGCGCTGAGCGTCCAGCCCTCGAATGCGTTGAGGGTGTGGGAGATGACGTTGGTGTGGGTCAGCGCGATGCCCTTGGGCCGGCCGGTGGTGCCCGAGGAGTACATGATGATGCACGTGTCGTCGGGCTGCGCGTCCGGCGAATGGCCGACCGGCGACGCCCCGGCGAGCAGCGCCTCGTACTCGTCCCCGTCGCCGCCCTCGGGAGTCACCGTAACGATGTGCTCGACGGACGTGAGCCGATCGGCGATCGCGTCGATGCCCGGCCGGAGCTCCTCGCCGACCACCAACACCTTGGCGCCGCAGTCGTTGAGCACATAGTCCAACTCGTCAGCGGCGAGCCGGAAGTTGATGATGGCGTTGGCCGCGCCCAGCGACGCGGCCGCGAGTGTCATCTCCACGCACGCCGGGTGGTTCTTGTCGAGGAATGCGACGACGTCACCATGGCCGACGCCCCACGCGCTCAGCGCGCCGGTCAGCCGCTGAATGCGGTCGTACCACTGCGACCAGGTCCAGGAGCGGCTGAGGTAGGTGATCGCCTCCTCGTCAGGTTTGGTCGCCGCCCAGTGGGCGACACGTTCGTCGAGAAACTGCGGAACCGGCAAATCTGACATTCCCAGAGCGTGCCACGGCGCGCGAGCCGTCAACCGGCTTTCGGATAAACCTGCCGCCCGGCCAGGAACGTGGCCCGTACCTCCAGGTCGGCGATGCTCTCCGGGGCTGTCACGCGGGGGTCGGCCGAGATGATCACCAGGTCGGCGTACTTGCCGACCTCGAGTGATCCGATCACGTTGTCGGCGAACAACTGCCACGCCGCGTCGATCGTCTGCGCCCGGATCCCCTGCTCGACGGTCAGCCGCTCTTCGGGCGCCAGGACACGGCCGCTCGGCGCGGTCCGCGTGACGGCCACGCTGATGTTGCGCAGCGGCTCCTCCGGAGTGACCGGCGGATCGTTGTGCAGCGAGATCCGCATGCCCGTGGCGACAGCCGACCCGGCCGGCATCCACCGTCCGCCGTGCTCGGGCCCGAACAGCCCGTCGACGAGCACGTCGCCCCAGTAGTGCAGGTGGTCGACGAACAGACTGCAGGTGACGCCGAGGGCGTGCGCGCGCTGCAACTGCTCGGGCGTGATGGCACCGACGTGTTCCAGCCGCAGCCGGTGATCATCCCGGGGATGGGCGCGCAGAACCTCTTCGTAGACATCCAGGATGGTGTCCACCCCGGCGTCGCCGTGCACGTGGCAGGCCAGCTGCCAGCCCTGCGGAAAGAACGTGCCGACGATCTCGGAGAGTTGCTCTTTGGTGTAGTTGGCGTGCCCGCAGGAGCCGGGCACCACGCCGATGGTCCGGGTGGCGTCGGTATCCAGGTACGGGAACGTCAGGTCGATGTTGCCGATCCACGGCGACCCGTCGACCCAGATCTTGATGCCGACCTGGCGGACGATGTCGTCGCCCTCGGATGGGCTGGCCTCGGTGTGCAGGTCCGCGGTGGACATCTCGTAGGTCCGCAGCCGCACCGTCAGCTGATCGTGCAGCTGCGCGAGCAGCGGGCGGAACATCGGATCG
This sequence comes from Mycolicibacterium nivoides, assembly GCF_003855255.1. Lineage (NCBI taxonomy): Bacteria > Bacillati > Actinomycetota > Actinomycetes > Mycobacteriales > Mycobacteriaceae > Mycobacterium > Mycolicibacterium nivoides. The sequence goes on from NZ_CP034072.1 coordinate 5,268,711, forward strand.
AACGCCATCTCCGAGCAGGTGGTCAGCCCCGCGCGGTTCAGCCGCGCACATTCGGCGGCCAGCATCGCCGGATAGTCGGTCACCGAGATGGCATCGCCCATCAGCGGGAACACCGCTCCGGTCTCCTCGGCCGTGCCGTCGAGGTTGCCGTCGGCGTCACGGCCGTACTTGGCGCCCTTGGGATCCGGAGTGTCTCTCGTCAGGCCGGCCCGGCGCGCCGCCGCGGTGTTGAAGTAGGCCTTGTGGCCCGAGTTGTGCACGATCACCAGCGGGGTGTCGGGCGCGACGGTGTCCAGCCAGGACAGGGTGGGCTCGGGCAACCCGTGCTGCAGCAGCGGATCCCAGCCGTTAAGGAACGCACCGTCGGCCCCGCGTCTTGCCACCTCGGCGTCGACCGCGCCGAGCACCTCATCGGCACTCGCCAGGGTGACCGGGCGGATGTCGACGATGCGACCGGACAACGCCACTGCCTCCATCAACGGATGACCGTGCGCCTCAACGAAACCCGGCATGACGCAGCCGTCGACCTCGCGGACGTCGGTGTCGGGGCCGACCCAGGCGGCCGCCTCGGACCGGGACCCGACCGCGGCGATGCGACCGCCCGACACCGCGATCGCCTCCGCGGTGGGTTGGCTGGGGTCGACGGTGAGGATGGTTCCGTAGAGGACGAGATCAGCTGGCACAGCAGGGCTGGTCATGCTCGGATGCTAGAGCGTGGTGCGGTTTGCCCGGGTACGTCCCCGAAAGAACTTCGAAAAGTTTTCCGGCGCCGTGTCGATTTTGGTGGGGTGCCGTTCGACGTAGTAACGAAGGCCGCCGCTCAACAAGAATGGACGGGCCCTTCCCGACACCAGAAGGAGACACACAATGTCGCGCTACATGCTGATCATGCGGTCCACCCCCGAGGCCGAGACCGCGATGGCCGAGCAGAACATCGACTTCGACGAGATCATCGCGTCGATGGGCCGGTACAACGAAGAGCTCATCAAGGCCGGCGTGCTGCTGGCCGGCGAGGGATTGACCGACCCCGACGAAGGCTTCGTCGTCGATTTCAACGCCGATCCCCCGGTGGTCACCGACGGGCCCTACACCGAGGCCAAGGAACTGTTCAACGGGTTCTGGATCCTGGACGTGTCCTCCAAGGAGGAGGCCAAGCAGTGGGCGCGGAAATGCCCGCTGGGCTGCGGCGTGAAGCTGGAGGTCCGCCGGGTCAGCGAAACCGATGAGTTCCCGCAGGACAACGAGTGGGTCCAGAAGGAGATCCAGTGGAAGGCCGAGCTGGCCGAGAAGCTGGCCCAGCAGGCGCGTGCGGCCGCCAATCGCTGATCGGGGCACAGGCCCCGGCGGTCCCTAACCCGCCGGGGCCCGGCTCCCACCCCCACACCTGCACGTTAGGCAGCGCCGGCAGGGTCGACACGAGTACTGCGCTACCTGTATTTCGACCCGTATATCGGCCGTCGGTGACCTCGTGTTACACCGACATCGGGGGATCGGCTCCACGGTTTCTGGAACACGTTCTAATCTGGACCCCATGAGTGATGCGCTGCTGCACCATCCCATCCATTCCGGCCACCTCACGGTCGGCGCGCTCAAGCGCAACAAAGACAAGCCTGTGCTGTTCCTCGGCGACACCACCCTGACCGGTGGCGAGCTCGCGGAACGCATCAGCCAGTACATTCAGGCCTTCGAAGCCCTCGGCGCAGGCACCGGCGAAGGCGTCGGCCTGCTGTCGCTGAACCGCCCCGAGGTGCTGATGATCATCGGCGCCGGCCAGACCCAGGGGTACCGTCGCACCGCACTACACCCTCTCGGTTCGCTGGACGACCACGCCTACGTGCTGTCCGACGCCGAGGTGACGACCCTCATCATCGACCCCACGCCTGCGTTCGTGGAGCGGGCCATGGGGTTGCTGGAGAAGGTGCCGTCGCTCCGGCAGGTGCTGACCATCGGCCCGGTGCCCGAGGCCCTGGCCGCCTCCAGCGCGTCGGTCTCCGACCTCACGGCCGAGGCCGCCAAGTACTCCCCGGTGCCCCTGGTGGCCGCCGAACTCGCTCCCGAGCACGTCGGCGGGCTGACCTACACCGGCGGCACCACCGGGAAGCCCAAGGGCGTGATGGGCACGGTGCGCTCGATCTCCACCATGACGACCATTCAGCTCGCCGAGTGGGAGTGGCCCGAGAACCCGCGCTTCCTGATGTGCACCCCGCTGTCGCATGCCGGCGCGGCCTTCTTCACACCGACCATCGTCAAGGGCGGCGAACTGGTGGTGCTGACCAAGTTCGACCCGGCCGAGGTGCTGCGGGTGATCGAGGAACAGCGCATCACCGCGACCATGCTGGTGCCGTCGATGATCTACGCGCTGATGGACCACCCGGATTCACACACCCGCGACCTGTCCTCGCTGGAGACCGTGTACTACGGCGCCTCCGCGATGAACCCCGTGCGACTGGCCGAGGCGCTCAAGCGCTTCGGGCCGATCTTCGCGCAGTACTACGGCCAGTCCGAGGCGCCGATGGTGATCTCGTACCTCGGCAAGAAGGACCACGACGAGAAGCGGCTGACCTCCTGCGGCCGGCCCACGCTGTTCGCCCGGACCGCGCTGCTGGACGGCGAGGGCAACCCGGTACCCCGGGGCGAGGTCGGCGAGATCTGCGTGTCCGGACCGCTGCTGGCCGGCGGCTACTGGAAGCTGCCCGAGGCCACCGCCGACACCTTCAAGGACGGCTGGCTGCACACCGGCGACATGGCCCGCGAGGACGAGGACGGCTACTGGTTCATCGTCGACCGGGTCAAGGACATGATCGTCACCGGCGGGTTCAACGTGTTCCCGCGTGAGGTGGAAGACGTTGTGGCCGAACATCCCTCGGTGGCACAGGTGTGCGTGATCGGCACTCCGGACGAGAAGTGGGGCGAGGCTGTGACCGCGGTGATCGTGCTGCGCCCCGACGCCGCGTCCGACGACGAGGCGGTGGCCAAGGTGACCGCCGAGATCCAGTCGGCCGTCAAGGACCGCAAGGGCTCGGTGCAGTCGCCCAAGCAGGTGATCGTCGTCGACTCCGTTCCGGTGACCGCACTCGGCAAGCCCGACAAGAAGGCCGTCCGGGCCCAGTTCTGGGAGGGCGCTGCCCGCGCGATCGGCTGAGTTTCCCCGCCGAGTTCTCACCCGCGAGCAGTCCCCCGCAAGCGGGAGGGGCCCCCAGCGGAGGTACCCGGATCCACGTGATGTGGGGTACCTCCGCGTCTGCTCGGCACAATGGGTGGGGTGCCCGACAACCCGGCTACCGCTGCCGACCTGCAGAAGACGCTCGACGCGGTGTGGCGGATGGAGGCGGCCAAGATCCTGGCCACGCTGACTCGCACGGTCGGCGATGTGGCCCTGGCCGAGGATCTGGCATCCGAAGCCCTGCTCGACGCGCTCACGCAATGGCCGCAGACCGGTGTGCCGCGCAACCCCGGAGCCTGGCTGACCACGGTGGCCAAACGCAAGGCCATCGATCACTGGCGGCGCGCGGAAAACCTCGATGCCAAGTACGCCGTGCTGGCCCGCGATCTGGCCGACCACGTCGAGGAAGCCTGGGATCCCGACCGGATCGATGACGATGTGCTGCGGCTGATCTTCATCGCCGCCCACCCGGTGTTGTCCCGCGAGGCCCAGATCGCGCTGACGCTGCGCATGGTCGGCGGGTTGAGCACCGACGAGATCGCCCGGGCCTTCCTCATCTCGACCGCCACCGCCGCCGCCCGCATCACCCGAGCCAAAAAGACTCTGGCCCAGGCCAACCCGCCGTTCGAGATGCCGCCCCGCGACGAGTACCCGCAGCGGCTGTCGGCCGTGCTGGCGGTCATCTACCTGATCTACAACGAGGGCTACTCGGCGTCCTTCGGGCAACGCTGGATCCGTGACGAATTGTGCACCGAAGCACTGCGATTGGGTCGCGTGCTGGCCGCGCTGGTGCCCGACGAACCCGAGGTCCACGGTCTGCTGGCGCTCATGGAGTTCCAGTCCTCGCGCTTTGCCGCCCGCACCGACGCCGAGGGCCGGCCCATCCTGCTCGAAGACCAGAACCGGGCCCGCTGGGACCGTGCGCAGATCCAGCGCGGCGTCGCCGCCCTCGAGCGCTCCAGTGCCGCACGGCAGCAACGAGGTTGGGGCCCATATGCGCTACAGGCCGCGCTCGCCGAGTGCCACGCGGTGGCCCCGACGGCAACCGACACCGACTGGAGCCGCATCGTCGCGCTCTATGACGCCTTGCTCCAGATCGCGCCGTCGGCGGTGGTGCAGCTCAACCGCGCGGTGGCCGTCGCGATGCGCTCGGGCCCGCAGGAGGCCCTGACGCTCGTCGACGGGATCGAGGGCCTGGACGGCTCCTATCTACTGCCCAGTGTCCGCGGCGAACTGTTGTCCCGACTCGGCCGACACCTCGACGCCGCCGAGCAGTTCGACCGGGCCGCGGCCCTGTCCGACAACGAGCGCGAGCGACAGGTACTGGTGGACAAGGCAATCCGTGAACGCAGCTGATACCGGCCGGCCTCATGGCACCATGGCGGGCATGGTGTCAGCCGTATTGTTCGATTACTCCGGGACCCTGTTCCGCCTCGAGGAGGACGACAGCTGGTTCGCCGGGATGGCCGTCGACGAACGCGCGGTCGACGGCCACGTGCAGGCCGAGTTGATGCGCCGGCTCACCGCCCCGACCGGCCGGTCCGTGTCGATGACCGACGAACAGTACCGGGCCTGGGCCAACCGCGACCTGGCCCCGCACCTGCACCGGGAGGCCTACCTGCATGTGTTGCGGGAGTCCGGGCTGGCCGACCACCACGCCCAGGCGTTGTACGACCGGGTGATCGATCCGGCCAGCTGGACCGCCTATCCCGACACCGCACGCGTCTTCGAAAACCTTCACGCGCAAGGGATCCGGACCGCCGTCGTCTCCAACATCGCGTTCGACGTGCGGCCGGCGTTCACGGCGATCGGCGCCGCCGAGCACGTCGACGAGTTCGTGCTGTCCTTCGAGGTCGGCGCGATCAAGCCCGACCCGGCGATCTTCACCGCCGCACTCGACCGCCTTGGAGTGGCTGCCCAGGATGCACTGATGGTCGGCGACAGCGAGGAGGCCGACGGCGGCGCCCGCACAGTGGGTTGCCAGTTCGCGCTCGTCGACCCGCTGCCCACCGCCGAGCGCCCCGACGGACTGATCGCGGCCCTGCGGAGCGTCGGCATCCGCGCCTAGGGTGGAGCCATGGCTGACGACCGCATCCGGCCGCCGTGGTGGCTGAAGTACGTCAACAAGGTGATGATCGGGCTGAACAAGCTCGGCGTCGGCGGCGACAAGGGACCCGTGGTGCTGACGGTGCCCGGGCGCAAGTCCGGGAAACCCCGCTCGACGCCGGTCACCCCGATGACCGTCGACGGCCACCGCTACATCGTGGCCGGGCTGCCCGGCGGCGACTGGGCGGCCAACGCCCGCGCCGCCGGGCAGGCCACGGTGCACCAGGGCCGCAGCGACCAGCGGGTGCGCGTGGTGGAGATCCCGGTCGAACAGGCCCGGCCGCTGCTACGCCAGTTCCCGGTCCTGGTCCCCACCGGTGTGGGTTTCATGCGCAACGCCGGGCTGGTGACCGGGCCCCATCCCGACGAATTCGAGGCCCTGGCCGGACGCTGCCCGGTGTTCCGGCTGGACCCGATCTAGCCGCACTCAGCTCAGGTGCGGGGCTTCCTTGATCTTGGAGTCCTGCTTGCCGACCGTCTGGCAGAAGGTCTGCACCGCCAACCGGGTTCCGGTGATCTCCAGCTGTGCGGCATCGGTGCCCTTTTCGTCCTTGAGCATCTTGGACACCGCTTCGTTCTGCGTCTTCTCGTCCTGCCCGATGAAGTCCTTGCACTTGGTGTCACCACCGGTGATCGCAGGCGAGCATCCGACGAGCACCAAGCCCGTAGCCAGTCCCGACAACAACACACTCACTGAGCGCTTCATCGTGGTCCCCTCTGATCTGGTGATGCGAGGTACGCATCATCGCGCCGGGTTTCGTACCCAGCGACGGTACCTGTGAAACCTCTGGATTCGTTCGCTCTACAGTCGAGCACGTGAGTGCAGACAACCCGTTCGACCCGACAGTCTGGGAGCCGGTGCCCGGCTTCGACGATCTGACCGACATCACGTACCACCGCCACGTCGCAGACGGCGCGCGGCAGCCCACGGTCCGGGTGGCGTTCGACCGGCCCGAGGTGCGCAACGCCTTCCGGCCCCACACCGTCGACGAGCTGTACCGCGTCCTCGACCACGCCCGGATGTCCCCCGACGTCGGCGTGGTGCTGCTGACCGGCAACGGTCCGTCGGCCAAGGACGGTGGCTGGGCGTTCTGCTCCGGTGGTGACCAGCGCATCCGCGGCAGGTCCGGCTATCAGTACGCGGCGGGCGAAACCGCCGAGACGGTCGATCCGGCGCGGGCCGGAAGGCTGCACATCCTCGAGGTGCAGCGGCTCATCCGGTTCATGCCGAAGGTGGTGATCTGTCTGGTCAACGGTTGGGCGGCCGGCGGCGGACACAGCCTGCACGTCACGTGTGACCTGACCCTGGCCAGCCGCCAGCACGCCCGGTTCAAGCAGACCGACGCCGACGTGGGCAGCTTCGACGGCGGATTCGGCAGCGCATACCTGGCCCGCCAGACGGGGCAGAAGTTCGCCCGCGAGATCTTCTTCCTGGGCCGCGCCTACGACGCGGAGACCATGTATCAGATGGGCGCGGTGAACGACGTCGTCGACCACGCCGAACTGGAGTCCGTCGGCCTCCAGTGGGCCGCCGAGATCAACGGCAAGTCACCCCAGGCGATCCGGATGCTCAAGTTCTCGTTCAACCTGATCGACGACGGCCTGGTGGGCCAGCAGGTGTTCGCCGGGGAGGCCACCCGGTTGGCCTACATGACCGACGAGGCCGTCGAGGGCCGCGACGCGTTCCTCCAGAAGCGCGATCCGGACTGGAGCGGTTTCCCGCGCTACTTCTAGTGATTTGTGCACGTTTACCCGCGCTGACCGCCGGTAAACGTGCACAAATCGCCGGGTTAAAAACGAAAACCGGTCTGGCCGTGCGGCGACTTCGCGAACGCGATCACCTTGGCCGGGGTGACCTCGTAGACGATCGCGGCCTCGCCCTGCGGGTCGAAAACCTCGTCGTCGCAAACGAAATCCCAGTCGTCGCCGTACTTGTTCCGGTAGGCGCCGGCCAATGCGGTCAGCCGCTGCAGGCCGGTCACCCGCGCAGCGGTGCCCTCGAGGACGACGTCGAGGCCGGCGTTCCAGGTGTTGGTTCCGGTCGTGACGACGACGGCCGCTCCCGCCTGCAGATTGCGCGCCTTCTGCTCGGAGGACCCGGTGCAGAACACGAACACACCATCGGTCCACACCCCGACCAACGGGGTGACGTGCGGGCGCCCGTCGCCGCGCACGGTCGTGAGCCAGTACAGCCCGGCAGCATCGAGGACTGCCGCGGCGGACTCCCAACTCGTCGCTTCGGTCGCTTCGCTGAAGCGCTGGTCGAGCTTGCCGGTGATCGTCATACCGATACCGACCGGTCAGCGGCCGCCGATTCATCGCGGACATGCGCCCGGTAGCGCAGTGGAGACATACCTACCTCGCGTTTGAATGCGTTGGAGAACGCACCTTCGGAGGAGTAACCCAGCGTGACCGCCAGTGCGCCGACCCGGGTGTCGTCATCGCGGAGGGCACGCTGCGCCAGCAGCATTCGCCAGTTGTTCAGGTAGGTCAACGGCGGTACCCCGGCCACCGCACGGAACCGTTCAGCGAACGATGTCCGTGACATCGCTGCTGCACGAGCCAGCTCATCCAACCGCCAGGACTTCGCGGGTTGGTCGTGCATCACGGCAAGGGCGGGGCGCAACCGCTCATCTGTCAGCACCCGCAGCCAGCCCGGCGGCAGGTGTTCACCCTGATCGATGTACGCCCGTAGCACCTCAAGCAGCAGCAGCTGGCCATGCTGGCGAATGGCGAACGCCGCTCCTATCCGGTCACCGGTCACCTCGTCCACCAGTCGGTCGAGCAGCCCGTGCAGGCTGCCCGCCTGTGCTGATGCGGCACGGACGTGTCCCACCGACGGCAGCGCATGCAGCAGCAGCGCCTCACCGGCAGGGTTGACGTCGACGTGCCCGCCGATGATCACGTCGGCGTCGCCGCAATCGGCGCCGTCGATGCGGACGAACGGATCGGATTCGCGCAAGACGATCTCGGTCGGCGGCCCCGTTCCCGGCCCACCCTCCAACGCGACCCATTTGCGGCTGTTGAGAATCGCCACATCACCGGCGAGCAACTCGATGGGCTGATCCATGCCGTCGGTGATGAGCCGGACACGACCGCACACCACGGCGGTCAGCTTGAGTGGGTACCTGATCGGCGCGTGGGCCCGCCAGTCTCCGCGCACGGCGAACCCGCCGGAGATCAGGCCACGGACCTCGACGAGGTCAAAGACATCGGAGAGCTGATCACGAACCATCTCCGAACTATCGCGCAAAAAATATGGACTCACAACCATTCAAAGTCCGGCCGAGCGGAGACATCGTGGAGGCATGACACAGAACCAACGTCCCATCGGATCGGGATTCACCGCGGCCTCGACGGCAGCGGACGTGCTCGCAGGCATCGACCTGTCTGGACGCAACGTCATCGTCACCGCCGGTCATGTCGGACTCGGGCTCGAGACCACCCGGGCTCTCAGCCAGGCCGGAGCCTCGGTGGTGGTCGGCGCGCGCTCCCCAGAACGGGCGGCACACGCGTTGGCCGGCATCGACCGCGTCGAGGTACACCCGCTCGACCTGATGGACCCACGATCGATCGACACGTTCGCAGTCAGATACCTCGACTCGGGTCAGCCGCTGCACATCCTGGTGAACAACGCCGGCATCATGGGCGGCGAACTGGTCCGCGACGCCCGCGGCTACGAATCACAGTTCGCCACCAATCACCTCGGCCATTTCCAACTGACCCTGGGTCTGCTCCCCGCATTGCGCGGGGCTTCGGGCGCCCGTGTGGTGGAGGTTTCATCCTGGGGACACCATCTGTCCGACATCCATTGGGACGACCCGCATTTCGACACCGGCGAGTTCGACGGCACGGTGGCATACGGTCAATCGAAGACGGCCAATGTGCTGTTCGCAGTGGAACTCGACCGCCGCTTCGCCGGCGATGGAATCCGCGGTTACGCGCTACACCCCGGCGGGATCGTGAGTACCAACCTCGCACCGTGGCTCGGCGAAGACGGCTGGCGCGCCATGGGCCTGGTCGACGACGACGGACAGCCGGTGATCGATCCGGAACGGGATCGCAAAACTCCGGAACAAGGTGCGTCGACCAGCGTTTGGGCAGCCACCAGCCCGCAGCTCGACGACCTCGGTGGCGTGTACCTGCAGAACAACGACGTCGCCCCGCTTGAAGACATCACCGAACCGTTGACGCTCGACATCACCGCCGGACCGATGGAGACGACGGTCGGCGTCACGCGGTACGCGGTCGACCCGGAATCCGCGCAGAGGCTGTGGGAACTCAGTGAGAAATTGACCGCCTGACGCGTCGGCTCACGGCACGCAGAACATTTCTCCCCGGCGAGCGGACGCAGCGGGGCATGAGAATGCCAGGTCACGGCTGCCGCGACGTCCGCTCGCCGGGGAAAATCTAGGTCTCCTAAACTCGGCGCATGAGCAAGAACCCGCTGCGCCGAATCTCCGAGCAGCTGCTGCTGACCAGCATGCGTCCGCCGCTGACCGAACGGCTGCAGGCCCGCGGCGACATCGACGTCGCAGGCAAGCGGATCCTGCTGACCGGCGCGTCATCGGGCATCGGTGAGGCCGCGGCCGAGAAGTTCGCCGCGAAGGGAGCCACCGTCATCGCGGTGGCTCGCCGTCAGGAACTGCTCGACGACCTGGTCGGGCGGATCACCGACAAGGGCGGCGACGCCCGCGCCCACGCGGTGGACCTCTCCGACATGGACGCCATCGACGAACTGGTCGCCACCGTGGAACGCGATCTGGGCGGTGTCGACATCCTGATCAACAACGCCGGCCGGTCGATCCGGCGCCCCCTGGCCGAATCGCTGGACCGCTGGCACGACGTCGAGCGCACCATGACGCTCAACTACTACTCGCCGCTACGGCTCATCCGCGGATTGGCGCCGGGCATGCGCGAGCGTCGCGAGGGGCACATCATCAACGTCGCCACCTGGGGCGTGATGAACGAATCCTCGCCGCTGTTCGCGGTGTACAACGCCTCCAAGGCCGCCCTGGCCGCGGTCAGCCGGGTCATCGAAACCGAGTGGGCCGCCGTCGGCGTGCATTCCACGACGCTGTACTACCCGTTGGTGAAGACCCCGATGATCGCCCCCACCCGGGCTTACGACGGGCTGCCCGGACTGTCGGCAGCCGAGGCCGCCGACTGGATGCTGACCGCGGCGCGCACCCGCCCGGTGCAGATCGCCCCACGCATGGCCGTGACCGCCAAGGCGCTCAACACCGTGGCCCCCGGGCTGGTCGACGCCGTGATGAAACGGCAACGGGTCCAGCCGGTCTGATCACGGCTTGGTGATGCTCCGCGGCGGGAGCCCGAGTGAGCGCACATGCTCGGCGATGGCCCCGAGATTCGTGGTCCACACATCGGAGTGCTCAAGCACATAACGCATGAGATCGTCGAGTTCGGCTGCCCGCGAAGCCCGTCCGGTCAGGAAGGGGTGATTGGTGAGTACCCAGCAGGCCCCCACGCGGCGCAGCGCGTCGAACTCCAGCTGCCAGAGTTCCCTTGCCTTGCGCGGGCTTTCGATCAGACCAGATCCGGAGATGTCGGGCAGATAGCAGTACTGCTCCCAGTCGTCGAGGGCCCACTGGATCGGGATCTCGACCAGCGAGCCGTCACCGACAGACAGCTCATAGGGGCAGTCGGCGTCCATCAGGCTGGAGTCGTAAAGGAATCCACGTTCGGCCAGCAGCGCCGGGGTGTGCCAGGACAGGTCCCACATGGGCGCGCGGTAGCCGATCGGCCGTACACCGGCCACCTCGGCCAGCGCCTCCAGACCGCGGTCCAGCGCGTCGATCTCCTCCTGCAGCGTCAGTGCCGTCGGTTGCTCGTGCAGGTAACCGTGGTGGGCGATCTCGTGCCCGGCCGCGACGATCGCGCGCACCGCCTCGGGGTACCGGTGCGCGGTGTGACCCGGGACGAAGAATGTCGACGGAATCTGGTGGCGTTCCAGTAGTTCCAGGATCCGGGGAATTCCCACCAGCGGCCCGTAGGCCTGGTGAGACATCACGCTCATGCGAGCGGAGACGCCGACTTCGCTCTTGTCGCCCCACAGCACCGCCGACTCGGCATCCACATCGAAGGTGAACGCCGCCGCCGCGGTTTTGCCTTCCGGCCAGGAGAACTCAGGCATTGTCAGCCATCAGCGTAACCAGCTCATAGGCCAGATTGGCGCCCGCCACCGCGGTGACGTCACCGCTGTCGTAGGCCGGAGCGACCTCCACCACGTCGGCACCGACGATCTGCAACCCGCGCATGGCGCGCAGCACCGCCACCAACTCACGACTCGTCATCCCACCGATCTCGGGTGTTCCCGTGCCCGGCGCGAATGCCGGGTCCAGCACGTCGATGTCGATCGACACGTACACCGGGTGGTCCCCCACCCGGTCACGGATCCGCTCGATGACCCCGTCGACACCGATGCGGTCGATATCGCGGCAGTGGACCACCGTGAAGCCCAATGATTCGTCGTCGAGCAGGTCGGCGCGGTCGTAGAGCGAGCCGCGGATCCCGACGTGCGCCGAGTGGCCCTTGACGATCAGGCCCTGTTCGGAAGCCCGGCGGAACGGGGTGCCGTGCGTGCAGGGCGCACCGAAGTAGGTGTCCCAGGTGTCGAGGTGAGCGTCGAAGTGCACCAGCGCCACCGGCCCGTGGACCGCATGCATCGCCTGCAGTGCCGGCAGCGCGATGGTGTGGTCCCCGCCGAGAAGCACCACCCGCTGTCGCGGCGTGGTCAGCAGGTCGGCGATGCCGTCGCGCACCTGCTCCACCGCCGCCTCGATGTCGAACGGATTGGCCGCGATGTCGCCGGCGTCGACCACCTGTGCCTGCGCGAACGGGCTCACGTCCAGCGCCGGATGGTAGGGCTTGAGCAGACGTGAAGCCTGCCGGATCGCGGCCGGGCCGAACCGGGCACCCGGCCGGTAGGTGACACCGGTGTCGAACGGCACCCCGACCACCGCGATGTCGTAGTCGGAGACCTCGTGGCGTTGCGGCAGCCGGGCAAAGGTGGCGATGCCCGCATACCGCGGCACCGCCATCGCATCGACCTGACCGACATTTCCCGACTCCGACCGCACATACGGCTGGCTTGCCACCTGATTCCCTTCCTTCACCACGTCATGCCCTCGCCCGAGTCGCCCCGCCGTTACAGGCGATCACCTGCCCGACGACCGCCGACATCTCGAAGTCGGCCAGGAATTGCACCGCGGCCGCGATCTCATCGACGGAACCGATGCGGCCCAACGGAATCGACTCGGCGTAACGCTTGTGCATATCCGTCAGTGCGATCCCGGCGGCGTCGGCGTCGACCTGCAGCTGCGGGGTGTCGGTCACTCCGGGCGCCACCGCGTTGACGATGATCCCCTCCGGCGCCAACTCCCGCCCCAGCGTCTTGACCAACGAGATCAGCCCGGCCTTGGACGCCGCGTAGGCCGTCGCCTCGGGCCAGCCGGTGACACCCCACTCGCTGGAAACCACGACGATGCGCCCCGCGCCGAGCCGGCGCATGTGCGGCAGCACCGCCTGCACCAGATGGAACGTCCCGCCCAGATTGGTGTCGACGACCCGCCACCAGTCCGCCTCGTCGTGCTCCAGCAGCGGCGCCATGGTCATGTAGGCATGATTGGCTACCAGCACGTCGAGCCTGCCCGCCGCGGCCACCACCGCATCTGCGATCTCGACACAGATGGCAGGGTCACTGACGTCGCCGGGCACAGCCGGGCCGCCGATCTCGGCAGCCAGCGCATCCAGCGCAGCGCCGGCGCGAATGTCGTTGACCGCGACCGTCGCTCCCGCGGCGGCCAGCCGACGCGCGTGGGCGGCACCCATGCCCTGAGCGGCCCCCGTGACCAGCACGACTCGCCCCTGCAATGAGCTCATATCACCGCTCCCGCGTTGACGTTGACGACATCACCGGTGCTGAAGGTGGCATCGCACACCAGGTACTGCACACAACGCGCCACCTCAGCGGGCGTGACCAGTCGCCGCAACGGCAGAGTTTCCAGATAATCTGCTGCGCGCCAAGGGGAATCAACGGCGAGCAGCGGTGTGTCGGTCGGCCCGGGAGCCACCGCATTCACGCGCACACCGCGATCGGCGACCTCGGCGGCCAGGCTGCGCACCAGACCGAGGATGGCGCCCTTGGCCGCGGCGTAATGGGCGTCATGGTCGCCCCCACCGACGGCGAGTTCACTGGCCACCGCGACGACCGCACCCGAGCCCCGTTCGAGCATGTCGGGCAGACACGCCCGGGCGGCGTGGAACAGCCCGCCCACGTGCACCCGCAGCATGCGCTGCCAGGCCTGGGCACTGATCTGGCTCACCGGAGCCATCTCGTAGTACCCGGCCGAGGTCACCAACGCGGCGATCGGACCGAGCTCGGCCCGGATCTCTGCGACCGCGCCGGCAACAGCGGCGCCGTCGGAAACGTCAGCCGCGACAGCGTGGTCCGCCCGGGTTTCACCGGACAGGTCGATCGTTCCGATGGTGTGGCCGCGGTCGCGCAGCGCGGTGACGACCGCCGCACCGATTCCGCTGGCCCCGCCCGTGACGACGGCGACAGGAGCCTCAGTCACCGGCCACCGCCTTGACGTCGGCGCGCTCATCGAGGAGCTCGGCCCCGTCGATCACCGCGGCGCTGACGATCCGCTTGCGCACACTGAGCAGGATCCCCAGACCGATCACACCCAGCACCGCGAGCCCGATCCACACCGACCAGTCCAGGTAGCGCTGCTCGAAAACCGGCCTCGGCCAAGCGATGTTGAGGGTCTGGAGGATCGCCCAAACCGCGGCCACGGCGGCGACGGGAACCGTGGCCCGGCCCAGGCTGAACGCACCATCCGTCCAGCCGCGGCGGGCCAGGACCACCACGAACCCGATCAACGGGAACAGGAAGGCCAGGTAGAAGCCGCCTGCGGTGAAATTGACCATGAGCGAATAGATGTCGCCGGCCACGATGCTGAGCAGGAACAGTGCCCCGCCGACGACCGTGGTGACCAGAATCGCCACCACCGGGATCCGGGCCCTGCCGCGCAGCCGGGCCAGCGCGGCCGCGGCCGGCAGTGCACCGTCCCGGGCGTAGGCCCAGATCACGCGTGAGGCCGAAGTCTGCAGGGCCAGGAAGCTGGCCAGGAAGCCGATCACGAAGAGCGCCTCGACCGGTTTGGCGATGCCGTGTCCCAGTGCCGCCGTAAGAGTTTCGTACACCGGGTCGGCCACCGAACCCGACACCACCGCATCGAGATCCGGGATCGCCAGGATGATCGCCAAGCTCGAGTAGGCCACCACCAACGCGATGAACCCCAGCGAGAAGATCACCGCCTTGGGCAGATCCCGCCGCGGCTCATGCACCTCCTCGGCGATCGCGCCCGCGCTTTCGAACCCGACGAACGAGAACCCGATGAAGGCCACCGCGATCAGGAACGGCCCGCTCAGGTAGCTCCAGGTATCCAGCCCGGGACCGCCTCCGTCGAACAGCACCGACAACGAGTTGTTGCGGTGGAACACCAGCAGCCAGGTGCCCAGCCCGATGGAACCGATCACTTCGGCCACGATGCTGGCGGTCATGAACACCTTGAGCGCGCCACGGCCGATCAGATTGATCGCAGTCCCGCCGAGCAGAATCATCAGCGCGATGACGGCCCGCAGGCCCCCGGACGGAGATTCCACCCCGGCGATGTTGGCCACGAACCCGGCCGCGCCGAGCGCCACCGTCGCCATCGCGATCACCAGCGTCCACATGTACACCCAGCCGGCGAACCAGCCGTAGGACGTGCCCAGCAGCCGCCGCGACCACTGATATATGGAACCCTCCAACGGCCAACGGGACACCAGCATCGCGAAGACCAGGGCCACCAGCAGCTGGCCGCCGAACACCAGCGCGAAGCCCCACCAGAAGCTCGGGCCTGCCGCGGCCAGGGCCAGACCGAAGATTCCGTAGAGCGCGACGATCGGCGAGATGAACGCGAAAGCGAAGGCAAACGCCGACCACAGCGAGAATTCGCGCCGTAGAACATGGGGCCCGTCGGGGTCGTGCGCGGGCGCCGAGATCGGCGATGCAGTCATCGTGTGCTCCCTCTGACGTGGTTGCAGGAACTATCACGCCGCGGTGGTGCAACCGCCAAGCAATCGCGGCGAACACGCTGCAAACCCACTGTTGCCCCACGGCGGCATTGGAGGATCCGACAATGCCTGCCGACACGGGTGTGACGTCGGCGTTACGCTCACCCCCATGTCGGACCGCAGCGACGTCATACCGACACTGCGCGATCTCCTCGAATCACACCGGGGGCTGCTCACCCCCGACGAACCCACCGGCGACCTGGACCGCCGGATCAGCTGGGTGCACACCACCGAGCTGCGGGACCCGTCGCGGTATCTGCACGGTGGCGAGCTGGTCTGCACAGTGGGCATCAGCCTGCAGACCGCACAGGACTGCGCGGCATTCGTCGAGTCGTTGACCCGGGCCGGGGCCGCCGGCCTGTGCTTCGGCATCGGCGATGTGCACGACACCGTCCCCGGCGCGCTGATCACCTCGGCCGCCCGCGACGGCCTGCCGATCCTCATCGCCCCTCCCAATGTGCCGTTCTCGTCGGTGAGCCGCTATGTCGCCGACTTCCAGGTCGGCGGTGAGATATCCGTCGCACGCGCCACCAATTCGCTGATGCCCGAACTGCTTTCGTCACAACGGCGGCGCGAGTCGGTGAGGCAGCTGTTGGACCGCGCAGGTGAGGTGCTGGGCGGCTACCTCCTGCTGGATCCTGATGAGGCACCCGAGGACACCGGCACCACCACCGCCGTCGACGGGTTGGGCACCCTGGCCTGGGTGGGCAGCGGCGACCCGCCCGAAACCGCTGTGCTGCAGCTGATCGCGCGATTCGCCCAGGCTGCCCAAGGTGATCGCGACATCGAATCCGCGCTGACCCGCGAACGGGTCGGACAGTTGCTGTCGTTGATCGAGCGTCGCATGCTGCTGCCCGACGCCCTCAATCAGCTGTTGGACTGGGCGGGGCTGAGCTCACCGGAACTGACCTGCTCGGCCTGGCCGGCCGGGGCCGGCGCCGTGCTGTCGATGGCGTTTCCGGATGCCCTGGTCGGCGATGCGCCCGAGGTTTGTCTGGTTCTTGAGGCCGGCGCCCGCGCTCAGGCCGCCACCGAACTCTCGATGCCGTCGGGGCACGCCGCAGCCGTACCGCTCGCCGAACTGGGGGCGGCGATCACCCAAGCCCGCATCGCCCTCGACCTGGCCCAGCAGCACGGCGGAAGCATCGGACCCGATCAACTGAGCACCTTCGACAGCCTGCTCGAGGGCTTGCCCCTGAGCCGGCTGGCCCCGTTCAAGAACCAACTCATCGACCCACTCGAGCGCCTGGACAACGACCGGGGCACCCAGCACGTGCGTACTCTTCGGGCCTTCCTGGCCACCAACGGGTCGCTCATCGACACCGCCCGCGAACTGTTCCTGCACACCAACACCGTTCGTCACCGGCTGAGTCGTATCCACGAGATCACCGGACGTAACCCGATGAGTTTCGAGGACCAGGCCGCGTTCGCCATCGGATTGCGCGCCAGCGATCGCGCCCGCCGGATGCCCGGACGGCCGGAGTGACTCCCGTGGGATCGGGCCTACTCTCCTAGGCCCGACCGGACAAGACCCTCGCAGCACACGGCATTCCTCGGCACGTAGGCCGGGTAGCTTTCGCCCGAAGGCACAGGCATGCGCCGAACGGTCAAAGTTCAGACCCCCAAGGACATTTCAATGTCGCAGCTGAAGCGCGTGCGGAATTCTTTCGGTGTCTCGTGGTGAAGCGATCCACCCCCGGCACGCGGGCGAATAATCGTTTGCCAAGCTCTTGGAATTTGGTAAATACTCAGCGCAGCACGAGGTCTGGCTGCCATCGCGAACGGCACGCCTCGGCGCCCACGAGGCCTCCGGTTGGCTGTGCGCTGGCGTGGGCGAGCACGCGGTAGTTATTTCGTGAGTCGCTCCCGTGGGCCCGATGACCACAGCTGATGAGGAAGTTGCCGACGTGATGGAGCGATGCCGTATGACCCGTGAACCGCGGGTGGGCCGCATCTTGCGGCATTGTTCGATCGCGAGACGCATGTCGACACGATGTGAGTGCGCCCGACGTGGTCGTTGTCGGCGCCCGCGTCATCGGCGCGTGTGATGGACCCGGAATCGGCTCAGCGCAACGCGAATCGGTTTCACGTACGCCCGATGGTGCGCTCGGATTGGCATTGGATATGTGGTTGGTTTCGCGACCCGGAGCTTGATCGCCGGTTGGGGCCGATCGATGAAGAGTGGCTGGAGCATGTTCTCTCTGAGCACGACGGGGTGCAACTCGTCCTGGAGGACCACAAAGGGCGGGCCGCGGCGCTGGTCGGATGTGTGTGGGATCCAACGGGCGGCGAGCATGCGATCACCGATCTCGCGGTTGCCCCTCAACTTCGGCGTTCGGGGATCGGGCGTGAGGCGGTCGCGGCGACGGTGGCCTGGGCTGGGCATCCGGCGGCGAAACGTTGGATCGCGTTCGTCGAGGTGGACAATCCCAGCGCGTTCAAATTCTTCCCCGCGATCGGCTGGTGCCACGAGGGCATCGAGGACGGCATGCATCGGTTCTGCCGTGAGATGTGAGGACACCTTCGCGACACAGGAGCGTCGCCGTCGAGATAGGACGTTGGACGCGGCGCCTCCTGGCCGAACCCTCTGGTCGAACAGTTTCTGATAGGAGTTGTCCATGCTCGAGTCCGCCCAGCACGCGTCGTGCGATCCGGCAATCGAGGCTGTCCTCGGACGCGCGGTCGAACGCATTCGACGCGACTACCCAGACACCCGGGCGATCCTCCTCAAGGGCAGCCTGGTCCGCGGCGACGCCGGCCCGTACAGCGATATCGATCTGGACGTTCTGGTGAGTGGAGCCGACGAGAGCAGTTATGCCGCATGGTTCGACAGCGAAGGTGGTCGCTTGCACCACGTTTCGCTCGCGGTTCATTCTCGGGACGGATGGTGGGACGAGGCCGAGGATCCGGCGGAATGGTCGTTCGGTTTCGCTGCTCTTGAGGTGTTTCGATTGCTCTGGGTGGACGATCCGGAGGAGGCGGCACGGTATAGCGGGCCCGGACTCCCCCGTCCAGCCGGGGAACCCGAACTGGAGGACTTCTTTTCCGACCTTGGCAAGCTCCGCAATGCGCGCAGATCCGGCGACGAGTTGGGCGTCCGGCTTGCCGCCCGAGCGGCCGCACTTCTTTGCCCCTCGGTACTGGCGACCGTCAATCCCGGCCATCCGGCCGATCCGATAACCAGCGCCCGGGCAGCCCTCGACGCCGCCCTGTCATTTCCGGTCGCACCACAGGGTTATCGGGAGGATTTCCTGCGTTGTCTCGGCCTCTCGGGCGAGGCCTCGGACACCGACGACATCGCGGCTGCCGCCGAACGTCTGGTGCTCGGCACCGTCTCGCTACTGGAAGCCCACCAAGCGTGGTCGACCGACGCTGACAAACCTCGCTTCGAGCTCGGCCTGGACGACGCGCTGGCAACTCGGAGCCTTAGCGCCTACCTGCGCCAATCCCAGGACTGACCGTGTCGCGGATTCGCCGGGACACCGCGCGGTGGTAGACAAGGGACATGGAAATCCTGGCCAGCCGGATGCTGATCCGGCCGGTCGACTACCCGGCATCCGTGGAGTTCTACCGCGACGGGATCGGCCTGGCCATCGCCCGCGAATACGGTGCGGGCACAGTCTTTTACGCGGGGCAGTCACTGATCGAGCTGGCCGGTCACCACAGCCCCACCGAGTCCGGGACCTTCCCCGGTGCGCTGTGGTTGCAAGTGCGCGACGTCTACGCCACCCAGGCCGAACTCGAAGGCCGGGGCGTGGCGATCGCCCGGGCCGCAACGCAGGAGCCGTGGGGTCTGCACGAGATGCACGTGACCGACCCCGACGGCATCACGCTGATCTTCGTCCAGGTGCCCGACACCCATCCGCTGCGCCGCGACACCCGGCAATGAAAATCCCCGGCCCCATGTGAACTGGGCCGGGGATTTCTCGGGTGAAGTCAGCGCGCCGGTGTGGCCAACGGCCAGCCGACCGAAGCCAGGCGCGAGGCCACCTGCTGGATCTCTTCGGGATTCGGTTCCTTCTCGATGATCGACTGGACCGCGTCGCGAATCTCACCCTCGGTCACCGGGGTATCACCGTCGTTGGCCCGCAGGATCGCCTGTGCGGCCTGAATCACCTCGTCCTCGGACAGTGAACGCTTGAGCAGCGCCAACAGTGCGAAGTAGTCCTTCGGCGGCACGCCCTCGGGGTAACCCTTGTGCAGCCACGTGAGCACGTTCTCCATGTAGCCGGCAGATTCGGTCATGTGTCAGCTCACTTACCCGGGACGAAGGGGACGGGGTTGAATCCGAAATGGTGAATGATCGTGGTCTTGGTGATCCAGAGGATCGCGATCACGATCACCGCCGCGACGATGGCGAACAGCAGCAGACCGAGGGCCTTGAGCGCGGGGTTGGGCGCCACCACGGTGCCGTCCTCGTGCGTTCCACCGGCGCCGTTGGAGAAGGCCACCAGACCCGTGGCGAACACCGCAGGCAGGCCGGCGCCGAGGATCAACCCCACGACCAGCACCTTGAAGATGGATTCCAGATAAATCATCAGCAGATTCCTTAGTCAGATCCGGTCAGACCGCGGCTTTGTCGGTGCTGGGCTTGGCGGGCTTGGCAGCCTCGCGGATTTCCGCGGGCACAACCGAGTTGGTGGAGGAATCCCAATCGGCGTTGACGTTCTTGTGGTCGACCTTCTGCTGCTGGGCGCGCCACCACATGTAGCCGGACAGGGCGATCAGGATCAGGAAGATCAGGCCGTCGCCGGCCAGCGCCGCGCCGGTGAGCGCCTCGACCCCGTGCGAGAGCCAGAAGGCCAGCGCGCCGACGAGGCCGGCGGCGGGGAGGGTGATCAGCCATGCCATCGCCATGCGGCCGGCAACCGCCCAGCGCACCTCCGCGCCCGGCTTACCGACGCCGCTGCCGAGGATCGAGCCCGTGGCGACGTGGGTGGTGGACAGGGCCATACCGGCGGCGCTGGAGCTGAGGATGATTGCGGCCGAGGATGCTTCAGCCGCCAGGCCCTGCGGGGACTCGATCTCGACCAGACCCTTGCCCAGGGTGCGGATGACGCGCCATCCGCCGATGTAGGTGCCCAGGCCGATAGCAAGGGCGCAAGAGGCGATGATCCAGAACGGCAGGCCGTTCTCCTTCACATCGCCGGTGAGGTGGCCGGTGGTGATGAGCGCGAGCGCGATGACACCCATGGTCTTCTGAGCGTCATTCGTGCCGTGTGACAGGGCGACCAGTGAGGCGGTGGCGATCTGGCCCCAGCGGAAACCCTGCTCACGACGCTGCTTGAGCACGTTGCGGGTGATGCGGTAGACCAGCCAGGTTCCAGCGGCCGCGACGAGGCAGGCGATGAACGGAGCGGCGATCGCGGGGATGAGCACCTTCTGAACGACGCCGGACCAGTTGACCCCGGCCAACCCGATGGCAGCCAGGCCGGCACCGATCAGCCCGCCGAAGAGCGCATGCGACGAGCTGGAAGGGATGCCGAAGAGCCAGGTCAGGAGGTTCCAGAGGATGCCGCCGATGAGGCCGGCGAAGATGATGGTGAGGCCGGTCGAGGCATCGATACCCGATACCAGCGACCCCGTCTTGCTGTCCTGAATCTTGAGCACCGACGTGGTCACGGTCACGGCGACCTCGACCGAGAGGAACGCGCCGACCAGGTTGAGGACACCCGCAAGGATCACGGCGGTCTTCGGCTTCAACGCCCCGGTGGCGATCGATGTCGCCATCGCGTTTCCGGTGTCGTGAAAGCCGTTTGTGAAATCGAAGGCCAATGCTGTTGCTATCAGCAACACCAGAATGATCAGCTCAGCGCTCATGGCGGTAATTCTGTAGGACCATTGGCGATTTTGACCAGCCGGAAACTCCGCGCTGACCTGGGAATTCGGATACGCTACGGATGAGTTCACCCAGTGTTCATCTAGCCAACCCGGTTTGTTCGCCGGGCGGGTTTGCCGTTCCCTGCGCGGCCGATAAATTCACTGCGAGCCAGAGTCGGCTGGCACTACTACCATCAATGCGGTCTTCCGGCTCAAACTCGTATGGCCGGAGGAACCTCGCTCGGGTGCATCAGGAGTAGGCACAGTGAACGCTTTTCTCGCGAAGATCGCGGCCTGGCTGAATGCCGGGTACCCGGAGGGGGTGCCCGGACCAGACCGGGTGCCGCTGTTGGCGCTGCTGGCGCGGCGCCTGACCAACGACGAAGTCAAGGCGGTCGCACGGGATCTCATCGATCGCGGTGACTTCGATCACATCGACATCGGTGTGCTGATCACCCAGATCACCGATGAACTGCCCCGCGCCGAAGACGTCGAGCGGGTACGCGAGCGACTGGCGGCCAAGGGATGGCCGTTGGACGATCCGCGCGATGCCGAGGATGCCGGCGACGCCGACCATCCCACCGGTAACAACGGGGACGACCCGAAAGAGCCAGGGGGCCCGGCATAGCCGTCCTCCGCCCCGTCACCGTCGGATCCACGACGGATACGTTGCTGGCAGTGCTCGATGACGTACTGACCGGACGCGCGTCGGCGATCCTGCCCGTCCCCGCCGACGACGAGCGTCAGAGTTCGTTGCTGACAACCACTTTGCGCGCCGGGGAAGAAATCGACGACGACGTCGCCGTGGTGATCTCGACCTCGGGCACCACCGGCAAACCCAAGGGCGCGCTGCTGACGGCCGATGCGCTGCGGGCCAGTGCCGCCGCCACCCACGCGCGGCTGGGCGGTGACGGGCGGTGGCTGCTCGCCCTGCCCGCCTATCACATCGCAGGGCTGCAGGTTCTGGTGCGCAGCGCGCTGGCCGGCACCGCGCCCGTCGGCGTCGCGGCCTCCTTCGATCCGGGCGATTTGCCTTCTGCGGTGGCCGCTTTGGGCAGTGGCCGCCGCTATGCGTCACTGGTGGCGGTGCAGTTGGACAAGT
Organism: Mycolicibacterium nivoides; assembly: GCF_003855255.1. Lineage (NCBI taxonomy): Bacteria > Bacillati > Actinomycetota > Actinomycetes > Mycobacteriales > Mycobacteriaceae > Mycobacterium > Mycolicibacterium nivoides. The sequence goes on from NZ_CP034072.1 coordinate 5,291,045, forward strand.
CCCTGCGCCACCCGGCCGCCGCGGAGGCGCTGGCCGACCTCGACGCCGTCCTGATCGGCGGTGGGCCGATGCCGGCCGGGGTGGCCGAACGCGCGGAGGCGGCAGGGGTGAACGTGGTGCGCACCTACGGGATGAGCGAGACCGCGGGTGGCTGTGTGTACGACGGCGTGGCGCTCGACGGGGTGAAGGTGCGCGTCGATAACGCCCGCATCCTGCTGGGCGGCGCCACCGTGGCCCGGGGCTATCGCAACCCGATCAGCCCCGACCCGTTCGCCGAGCCCGGCTGGTTCCGCACCGACGACCTTGGCACCGTGGATGATTCGAGTGTGTTACGGGTTCTGGGCCGGGTCGACGACGCGGTCAGCACCGGCGGGTTGACGGTGCTGCCACAACTGGTCGAATCGGCGCTGGCCGGCCATCCGGCGATCGCCGAGTGCGCGGTCTTCGGGGTCCCCGACGAGCGTCTCGGTCAGCGAGTGGTGGCCGCGCTGGTACTCACCCCAGGTTCATCGGCCCCCGATGTGGCCCAGTTGCGCGACCACGTGGCGCAGACCCTCGATGCCACCGCGGCGCCACGAGAGGTGCACGTCGTCGACGAGTTGCCCCGTCGCGGCATCGGCAAGCTCGACCGGCGCACGCTCGCCGCCCGTTACACGGGCTGAGCTCGGGCGCCGGCCGCCGAACCCTTCGGCACGACAATTCAGTCGCCGGCTTGGGCATGATGGAGATATGCGCCGAGAAGTGACCTCCGCGGATGAGCTGCGTGCCATCGTCGGGCAACCCACCGCAGCCGTCGCCAAGAAGGTGACCGACCGACTGTCGGAAGCCCAGCAGATCTGGCTCAAGCAGTCGCCGCTGGGCTTCGTGGCGACCACCGATGCCCACGGCCGCGTCGACGTCTCCCCCAAGGGGGATCCGCCGGGTTTCGTCCAGATCATCGACGACACCACGATCGCGATCCCGGAGCGGCCCGGCAACCGGCGCGTCGACGGCTTCCTCAACGTGCTGCAGCGCCCGCACGTGGGCACGGTGTTCGTCATTCCCGGTCGCGGTGACACGCTGCGAATCAACGGCACTGCCCGGATACTTTCCGACGCAGACTATTTCGATGCCATGGCGGTGGACGGCAAGCGTCCGATCCTGGCATTGGAAATCGCGATCGAAGAGGTGTTCTTCCACTGCCCAAAGGCATTCCTGCGCTCTGAGACCTGGAAGCCCGAGAGCTGGAATCCGACGGCGGTGCCCTCGGTGGCGCAGATGGCGAAAGCTTTCAAGCCCGATCAGAGCCAGGAGGAACTCGACGCGTATTACAGCGAGGACAACCTGCGCAAGATCCTCTACTGAGCCGCCTCAGCCGGCTTCACCAGGATCGCCCGCGTGTAGAGCAGCTGGAAACCCCGGCGCTGGACGTTGTGCTGGGACTTGGAGCCGGGCGCCGTTGTCACCACGGCGATCTCGCATCCGGCGTCGGCAGCCTCGGCCAGCCGCGCCGCCAACAGCGCGGCCTGCACCCCGCGGCGGCGGTAGGCAGGCGCCGTCGCGGCTCCGGCCAGTTGAGCGATCGCGCCGGTCAACCGCATCATCCCGCCACCGGCGACGACTCCGTCGCACAGCGCGATATACGCGGTCGCCCCGGCCTTTTCCATGTCCCGCTCGGCCCGCTCGATGATGTCGGCGGGGAAATGCTCATGGCTGACCGGGCCCTCACCGTCGGGATGGGCGAAGCCCTCCACCACGACGTTCACCCATGCGGTGAGGTCGTCGGCCCGACGCACCTGCACATCGGTCACCGGCGGGCGCTCGTCGTGAATCGGCCTGCCCAGCACGTTCTCGAACTCGACGAGGCCGTAGCCGCGGCCGGACAACAACGCGGTGATCTCGGGGTCGGCCAGGTTGGACAGTTCGACCCGGGTGGAACTGCCCCTGGCCGCGAAGGCCCGCTCGATCTCACCCAGCACCGCTTCATCGGGCAACCCGTCGAAGCCGAGGCCGACCACCTTGTTCATCGGCGATTCCGCCTCGGCGAAACAGGCGTACCCGCCGGCGACGGGCAGGACCAGCCCGTCGGCGCCACGGTGCCCGGCAGCGTGCGTCGCCGCCGCGATCAGGTCCGCCTCGGCCTTCTCGATACGCCGGGCCAGTTCGACACCGCAGAACAATGGATCCGAGCCCGGGTCTGAGTCACCTTTGATAGCCACGTCGATATTGTGCCCGCACAGGCTTTTCCGAAACGTGGGGTACCAGCGTCGGTCAGCGGGGCGGCCCTGCGGGTTCCCACGTCTGCATCGCCGTATCGAGCTCGTCGCTGTCGAGTGCCTTCACCGGAATCGGCGCCTGGTCATCGTGCCGGCGCATTCCGTCCAGAAGCATGGCCACATAACGGCGCCACAAGTCGGCGTCGACATGGCCGGCGAACTCACTCACGGTGCCGGACAGAAGCCCGAACAGCGGCATGTCCGTGGACGACACCTCCGGACGCAGATAGCCGTCGTTCTGCGCCCGCTCGACCAGTTTGGTCAACACCGGGACGAGGCGCTCCTGGCATGCCTTGACCCGGTCGCACCCGTAGGCCTTGCTGAACGCGATTTCCCGAAGGCCGCGGTCGGTGGCCGTGATCTCGCACATGCTCTCGACGTACCACGCGAACCCCTGCCATGAATCTTCGTGCTGCAGCGCGGATTCAGCCAGCGCGGTGAGCTGTTCCATACCGTCCACGAAGATGGCCCCGATCAGCTCTTCCTTCGTGGCGAAGCGCCGGTACACCGTGCCCACCCCGACATTGGCGTAGCGCGCCACGTCGTTCAGCGTCGCCTCAAGACCTTTCTCGGCAAACAGCTCCCTCGCAGCGTCGAGCACCCGCTGCCGGTTGCGCTCTGCGTCCTTGCGCAGCGCGGGTCTTGTTTCCTCGGTCATAGCTCTCAGTCCAAGTGATCGGCGTCATAAGTGGATTGATCCTATCCACTTATTCGGCTAACTTTACCCCTCGAAGTGCGTAGGCCACCTAATAGCAGGGTTGTCGCGATCGCATCGAAATGTCGGGAGGCCCACCAGTGACACCTGTCATCGATATGCCCGCTGCGGGCCTCCCCTCGGGGCAACCGAAATGCTGAGGGCCATCCGCCGAATCTGGCTCCCGGTACTGATCGTCATCGCCATGGGGGCCGGCGTGCTGATCGTGATGAACGTCCGCAAGGTCTTCGGCGCACATCCGGTCATCATCACCGACACCACGTCGGACAACGCCGAAGACTTCAATCCCAAGTTCGTGAAGTACGAGATCTTCGGTAACGGCGGCACAGCCGTCATCAACTACATGGACCTCGAAGGCAAACCCCAGCGCACGGGAACCGTGCCGCTGCCTTGGACTTTGACGCTGCAAACCACGTTGCCATCGGTGCAGCCCAACATCATGGCCCAAGGCGACGGGGACAGCATCAGTTGCCGAGTCACCGTCGATGACCAGGTCAAAGAAGAGAGAACGGCTACTGGATTGAACGCACAAACCTTCTGCTTTGTGAAGGCAGCATGAGCGCGCCCACGGACGACACCCCGACCGACGCCATCGCAACCGGCCGCCACGCGGCACCTCCGCGGCCGGCGATCCCACGATTCATCCGGACGCTCGCCCTGCCGATCATCCTGGCGTGGATCGTGATCGTCGCACTGCTCAACACCGTCGTGCCGCAGCTCGAGGTCGTCGGAAAGATGCGCGCGGTGTCGATGAGTCCCAACGACGCGCCGTCGATGATCGCCATCAAAGAGGTCGGCAAGAAGTTCCAGGAGTACGACACCAGTAGCTCGGTGATGGTCGTGCTCGAAGGCGACAAGCCGCTGGGCGTCGAAGCGCACGTGTTCTACGACCAGATGGTCCGTGACCTGCGCGCCGATACCACCCACGTGCAGCATGTGCAGGACTTCTGGGGCGACACCCTGACCGCCAAGGGCGCCCAGAGCCGCGACGGCAAGGCCGCCTACGTGCAGGTCTACATCGCCGGCGACCAGGGCGAGACGCTGGCCAACGAATCGGTCGAGGCGGTGCGGCGCATCGCCACCGAAAGCCCCGCGCCCGATGGCGTGAAGGCGTATGTGACGGGATCGGCAGCCTCCAGCACCGACCAGAACATCGTCGGCGACGAGAGCATGCAGATGATCGAGCTCGTCACCTTCGGCGTCATCGCGGTGATGCTGCTGGGGGTCTACCGGTCGATCATCACCACGTTGATCGTGCTGGTGATGGTCGTACTCGAATTGTCCGGCGCCCGTGGCCTGGTCGCGTTACTGGGCTATCACAACTTCTTCGGTCTCACCACGTTCGCGACCAACATGCTGGTGACCTTGGCCATCGCCGCGGCGACCGACTACGCGATCTTCCTGATCGGCCGATATCAGGAAGCACGAAGAGCCGGCGAGGACAAAGAAGCGGCCTACTACGACATGTTCCACGGCACGGCTCACGTCGTGCTCGCGTCCGGCCTGACCATCGCCGGTGCGACGTTCTGCCTGCACTTCACCCGCCTGCCGTACTTCCAGACCATGGGTATCCCACTGGCGATCGGAATGACCATGGTGGTCGCCATGGCGCTGACCTTGGGGCCGGCCGTCATCTCGGTGGCCAGCCGGTTCGGCAAGATCCTTGAGCCCAAGCGGTTTTCGAAGTCCCGTGGATGGCACCGGATCGGCACTGCCACCGTCCGCTGGCCGGGCGCAATCCTGGTGTGCGCCATCGTCGCAGCGTTGGTCGGCCTGCTCGCCCTGCCCGGCTATCACACCACCTACAACGACCGCATCTTCCTGCCCAAGGACGTCGGGACGAACGTCGGATACGACGCCGCGTTCCGGCACTTCTCGCAGGCCAAGATGAACCCGGACCTGATGATGATCGAGTCCGACCGGGATCTGCGGAACCCAGCGGATTTCCTGGTGATCGACAAGATCGCCAAGGCCCTCAAGGGCGTGCACGGTATCGCCCAGGTGCAGACCATCACCCGTCCCGACGGCGAGCCGATCAAGCACTCGACGATCCCGTACACGCTGGGCCAGAGCGGCACGACCCAGCTGATGAACAACGACTACCTGCAGAGCAATCTGGACAACATCCTCAAACAGGCCAACGATCTGCAGAACAGCATCGACTCGATGACCGAGATGATGAGCATCCAAACGGATCTCGCGGCGGTGTCGCAGCGCATGGCCGACAAGATGAAGACCACGTCGGGCGACATGTCCGACGTCCGGGACCACCTGGCGGACTTCGACGACCAGTTCCGGCCGTTGCGCAACTACCTCTACTGGGAGCCGCACTGCTTCGACATTCCGATGTGCTGGTCCATGAGGTCGATCTTCGACGCACTCGACGGCATCAACACGATGTCCGACGACTTCCAGGACCTGGTTCCCGAGATGCAGCGGATGGCCGACCTGATGCCCCGGATGGTCGCCGTGTTGCCTGCGCAGATCCAGACCATGAAGAACCAGAAGCAGATCCTGCTGAACCAGTACCAGGTGCAGAAGGCCCAACAGGACCAGACGATGGCGATGCAGAACACCGCCACCGCCATGAGCGAAGCGTTCGATACGGCCAAGAACGACGATTCGTTCTACCTGCCACCGGAGGCGTTCGGGACCGACGACTTCCAGCGCGGCCTCAAGCTGTTCATGTCGCCTGACGGACATGCGGTGCGGTTCACCATCATTCACCAGGGTGATCCGCTGACTCCCGAAGGCACCGCACGTATCGCACCGCTCAAGATCGCAGCGGCCGACGCCATCAAGGGGACCCCGCTCGAGGGATCCAAGATCTACCTCGGCGGCAGCTCGGCGACCTACAACGACATGCAGCAGGGCGCCGACTACGACCTGATCATCGTCGCCGCGGCGGCACTGATCCTGATTTTCATCATCATGTTGGTGCTCACCCGTGCCGTGGTGGCCTCGGCGGTGATCGTCGGCACGGTGGTGCTGAGTCTGGCCTCGGCCTTCGGGCTGTCGGTACTGCTCTGGCAGCACATCGTGGGAATCCCCTTGCACTGGATGGTGATGCCGATGTCGGTCATCGTCCTGCTGGCCGTGGGCGCGGACTACAACCTGCTGCTCGTCTCACGAATAAAGGAGGAGATCCACGCCGGGCTGAAGACCGGGATCATCCGGGCCATGGTCGGCACCGGTGCCGTGGTGACCTCCGCAGGCTTGGTCTTCGCATTCACCATGGCGTCGATGGCAGTCAGCAGCCTGATCGTCATCGGTCAGGTCGGCACGACCATCGGCCTGGGCCTACTATTCGACACCCTCGTCGTCAGATCGCTGATGACACCGTCCATCGCCACGCTGCTCGGGCGCTGGTTCTGGTGGCCGCAACGCGTCCGTCAGCGTCCGGTGCCCCAGCCCTGGCCGAAGCCCATTCAGCGCGAACCCGAGGAGGCCCTGGTCTGATGAAACGTATGCTGATCGCCCTGTCGTTCTGCGCGGCAACCAGTCTCGCGCTCTCAGCGCCGGCTCATGCCGATCCGGACACGGAGTTCGCCAACGAGTTGCACACCTTCGGGATCTACGGGCAGAAGGAC
>NZ_CP034072.1:5597704-5694295 GCF_003855255.1 Mycolicibacterium nivoides
CGGAGCGCGATGATCCGACGCTCGCGGTGCGCGCGTTCCTGAAGTACCAGATCGTCACGGTGACCACTAGGGACAGCCCATTGGCCGGACGGTCCCCGAGTCCGGTTCAGTTGCGGGAGCAGCCGTGGACGCTCGGGCCCTCCGGCGGCAGTGTCGACGGTGAGATCGCAACCATGTTGCGACACCTCGCGATTCCCGAGGCCCGGCAGCGAATCTTCCAGAGTGATGCGGCCGCTCTGGAGGAGGTGCACCGCGTCGGCGGGGTGATGCCGACGATCGGGTTCGCCGTGGCGGCCGACCTGACCAGCGGCAGGCTCGTGCAGCTCAAGGGGCCGGGCCTGCAGATCGCCGGCGAATGGTTCGCGTCGACCCTGCCCGCGGCGGCCCGCCAGCCGGCCGTGTCCGAACTGGTGCGGTTCATCACGACCCCGCGTTGCACCCAGGCCATGATCCGAGGAACCGGGGTGGGCGTCACCAGATTCCGGCCCAAGGTGCACGTGACCCTGTGGAGCTGACGGACTAATTCAGTCCGAGTGCGCCGGCCAGTTCACGAAGTGCCGGGCGCGGGTCCGCCATCGGGTTGTCACCGAGCACCTGCAGCACGACATGGTCGGCGCCGGCTTCCAGATGCGCCGTCACCGCCTTGGCCGCGCTGTCGACCGACCCCATCCCCACCACACCGCGGGCCAGCCGGTCGGATCCACCGCGCACCAGATCGGACTCGTCAAACCCCTGACGCAGCCACGAATTCCGGTAGTTCGGCAGACCGCTGTAGACATCCAGGTGAGCGTGCGCTCGGCGGAGCTGATCGTCATCGGTCGATCCGATCGCAACCGCCTGTTCGGAGACGATCCACTTCTCCGGACCGAGGATGTCGCGGGTGACCCGGGTCTGCTCGGGGGTCACCAGGTACGGATGTGCGCCATCGGCGTGGGTGCCGGACAACTCGATCATCTTCGGACCCAGTGCGGCCAACAGGCGGGGCGGGCGCCCGACGCCCGGTTCGATCTGCTCGGGGACAGCGGCCATCCGGTCCAGGTATTCGCGCATGGTGGCCAGCGGTTTCTGGTAGACGCCACCCAGACCGCGTTCGACCAACGGCCCATGACTGACACCGAGACCGAGCACGAACCGGCCCGGATACAACGCCGTGAGGGTGCGCGCACCCGTCTCGGCCGCACTCGGCACCCGGACGTGGATGTTGGCGATGCCGGTGCCAACCACCAGACGCTGAGTCGCGGCCAGGAAGGCCGCCGACTGCGTCAGGCATTCCTTACCGGTGACCTCGGGCAGGAACAACGAGCCGAAGCCGAGTGCCTCGATCTCCCGGGCCACCTCCTGCGCATCCGGCATCGACCAGGTTTCGCTGGCCCACCACACCCCGATCCGGGACGGAAAATCGATCCTGGCTCGCTGCGCCTGGGTCAAGTCCTACTCCTCATCGCCTGCGGCCAGCGTGTGCGCGGCCTCCATCAACATCCAACCCGACACCTGAACCGACAGGTCGCGTTCGGGGATCGCCGAGGCGTTGACCGCGCCGTCCACGAACTGCGCCTGCTGGCCCTCAGCCCCTGGCACCTCGGCGGTCTGGTCCCAGAACGCACCGAACAGCGGCAGCCCATCGACGGTCTGCCGGTTGTCCCAAGCCGCCTGTGCGGATTTGAGAACGATCGACCGCGCCGTCTCCCGCGCGGCTTGATCGTCGGCCGTATCTCCCGGCAGGGTATTGGCCACCAGCGCCAGGTACCGCGCAGTGACGCCGTTGAACAGCCCGCCGTCACCACCACCGGCGCCCTTGATGACACCGTCGGTGGCCATCTCCTTGTCCACCGCGGCCACCAAGCGGCGTACCCGCTCGGCGTGCCGGGTGTCCTCGGTGCGCACCGCGAGTTCGACCTCCAGCCCGAGCACCACGCCCTGGCAGTAGGTGTACTGCGCACGCACCATCGACCCGGCTTTGATGCCGTCGAACACCAGGTGGGTCTCCGGGTCGATCAGAGTGTCGTCGATCCAGTCGGCCATCTGCTGGGCCCGACGCAACCGGTCGTCATACCGGGCCAGGAAGATCCCGGCCGGACCGTTGGCCGGGGCGTTGAAGAACTGATCCTGTTTGCGCCACGGGATACCGCCGCCGTCCTCGGGCACCCAGGCATCGACGAACTGGGCGCACAACTTCTTGAGTGCGTGGGATTTCTCGACGCCGACCAGCCGCCCGGCCCGCTCGAGGGCCAACGCCAGCCAGGCCATGTCGTCGTAGTAGTTGTTGGTCCACGACAGGTTGTTGCGGATGTGGTGCGCTCGGATCTGCCGTTGAATGCGGGTGATCCGCTCGGGCTGCGGATCACGCACCTGGGCGTCGACCAGCGTGTCCAGGAGATGCGCCTGCCACCAGTAGTGCCAGGTTCCGAACTTGCGGTACTTCTTGGTCGCCGGCCAGGCCACGACACCGAGTTGGGTGCCCGGCAGACCCCAGAGTTTCGTCAGGTGCCGTTGGGTGATCGCAGCTTCGGCGCTGGCCGCACGGTTAGCCCATAGCTGATCCATGCTGTCGATCCTGCCTTACCCGGCCGCCGAATTGTCGGCATGTCGAGCAGTTTTCTATGTCTGCATCGACCTACCAGGCGCGTGAGAAATCCGCGTGGCGAGTGATCCACGCGTGCATGACGATTCCGGCAGCGACACCGGCGTTCATGCTGCGGGTCGACCCGAACTGCGCGATGGACACCGTCACGGCCGCGCCGGCCTGCGCCTCCGGGGTGATGCCCGGGCCTTCCTGACCGAAGATCAGCAGGCAGTCGCGAGGTAGTTCGGTCTGTTCCAGACGCACGGCGCCGGGCACGTTGTCCACCGCGACGACGGTCAGCCCGGCGTCGGCGGCGAAGGACAGCAATTCGGCGGTGGTGTCATGGTGGCAGAGCCGCTGATAACGGTCGGTGACCATAGCGCCCCGCCGGTTCCAGCGTCGCCGCCCGACGATGTGCACGGTGTCGACGGCGAAGGCGTTGGCGGTGCGCACCACGGCGCCGATGTTGGCGTCGTTGCCGAAATTCTCGATCGCGATGTGCAGCGGGTGCCGACGCCGGTCGATGTCGGCGATGATCGCCTCCCGGGTCCAATACCGGTAAGCATCAACGACATTACGGGTATCTCCGTCGCGCAGAAGCGCGGCGTCATAGCGCGCAGCGTCATCCCCGGAGGGTAACGGCCCCTCCCAGGGCCCCACTCCTGGGGATTCTCCCCACTCGGTGGGGCCGACGGCCTCAGCCACCAGTGGTCCACAGGGCGGCGTGCGTACCGATCACCGAAACCGAGGCGTACAGCAACGCCGCGTTCATCTCTCCCTGCGTACACAGCGAGGCGCGCACGTTGACGGCCTCACGGGAGGCCTCCGGCAGGATCAGCACCGAAGAGCCGTACACCGTACAGGCATGGCTGAGTCCCGGCGGCGGTAGCGACGGGCCGGCCACCACCATGAGCGGACCGCCACGCGCCGCCGCATCGTCCGCGTAACGTTCTGCCGCACCATCGATTTCGAGACCGATGAGCATGTAACCCTTGCCGTTGAAGGCGCTGGGGTCGCCCAGTGCGGCCGGTGCCAGTTGCCCGCCGTCGGCGCTGAACGCGTCCACGCTGGTGGACTTGAGGGTGACGCCGGCGTCGTTCACGCTGGTGGGCAGTACCCCGACCGGGAACGCGGCGGGGTAGGCGATGGTGGTGCCTGCGATGCGCTCACGCGGCGAGTACACATACACGCCGCGTACCTGGCTCTGGTCCCGTTGCGGCCCCAAGCAGACTGTGCCGCTGAGCTTGTCGGGCGCCGTCGCGGACAACGGCCTGATTCCCAGGCTGGTGATGTCGTCGCAGCCGTGCAGTGCGTCGGCCTCGATCGGATGTGCCAGGGCACCGTACAGACCGAACCGGATGTCCTCGGGTTTGGCGTGGGCATCCCCCGAAGCGGAGCCCTCGACGTCGACCAGTACGTGTTCGGTGTCGAACCGCAGGTCCGACACCTTCAGGTGCCAGCCGAGGATGTCCAACGATTCCCCGAGCTCGGCGGTCGACGCTTCATACGTGCGTCCCGGTTCATCGGATGCGCAGCCCGCGGTGACAACGAGAAGTATCGCCATCACCGCCGCGATCAGCGCCCGCACTGCCACGTTAGTTCTGCTCTAAGTTCTCCCACGACCTTTTCCCACTGCTTTTGTCATGGCGCGCACCAGGTTTCGCGGAGCCATCCGGCCCCCGGTGGTGAGCACCTTGTACTGCAGGCCCGGCACGATGACCACTTTGCCTGCGGCCACGTCGGCCAGGCAGTCACGCACCACGTCCTCGACCTGCAGCCACAGGAACGACGGTGTGCCCGCCATGTCGATGCCCGCGCGGGCATGAAACTCGGTGTGGACGAAACCCGGGCACAGCGCATGCACGCCGACCCCGGTACCGCCCAGCCCATTGGCCAGCCCCTCGCTGAACGAGACGACCCAGGCCTTGGAAGCCGAATATGTCGATCCGCGACCGGGAACCAGCCCGGCGACACTGGCCACGTTGATGACGGTGCCGCCACCCGCCTCGATCATCGACGGCAGCGCGGCGTGCGTCAGCTCCATCACGGCGGTGACGTTGACGTCCAGTTGGGCCTGCAGCTGGGCGAGATCGGCGGTCCAGAACTCACCCGACGTGCCGAAGCCGGCGTTGTTCACCAACACCTGCACCCCGGCTCGCAGCCGGTCGGCGACCTTGGCCCGGTCGGGGGCGCATGCCAGGTCCGCGGGAAGCACCTCGACTGCCGCGCCGGCCTCGTCGTGCAGTTCGGCGGCGAGTTGTTCCAGCCGTACGGCGTCCCGCGCCACGAGGACGAGGTCGTAGCCGTCCCGCGCGTACCGGCGGGCGAAGCCGGCGCCGAGCCCTGAGGTCGGTCCAGTGATCAGCGCGACGGGGCGAGGCATGCCGACAGATTACTGAACTGTTCTGATGCGCAGGCTAGCGCTGGTAGTGCGGTGCGTGACGGCCGTTGCGTGCCGGCGGCGGGGTCCGACGGACCACATCGGGACGGCCGGGCTCCTGGCGCGGCTGGGTGTAGCGACTGACGTCTCCACGCCCGGGTGCCGCGTCGGCCCGGCCCGGAGGCAGCTCCCGGCGCCCGGCGGGCGTCGGCGCCAACGGGCGGCTGGGCGATCCGGCGCGACGCGCCAGCGCAGCTTGGCTGCCCTGACCCGACTGGGGTGCCACACCGTTCTGCGGAACCGGCGGTAGTACCCGCAGCAGGTCGTTGAACTGACGCACAGTGCGCAGTCCCTCGTCCCATTGGGCGCGGGTACTCGTGACCGGCATGCTGACGAGCGTCCAGTTCTGCTCGTTCCACATGATCTCGGCGCAATCGGGAGCGGTGTGGGCGAACGTGACCATCCGGCGGTCGCAGGCGCGACGAGCGGCGTCGAGGTTGGTGGAGTACACCATCCGCGGACCGATCGCGCCGAGCAGCCAGATGTCGCTCTCCCGGGGCTCCTTGATGCCCTTGAGTCGCAGATCGACGACGACGTTCGTGCCGACCTTGCGGTGCAGCGCGATCACCGTTGCCACTTCTTCGATGTCAAAGATGAACACCGCCTCGCCACGGATCTGGCCGAGCACGACGTTCTTGGCCGTGACGTCACCGACGGTCGACATCACCCCGCGCTTCCAGCGCTTGAGGATCTCGTGCGACTCGTGCTCGTAATCGAAGCCATGCGACTTCGCCCACGACTTACGGCGCCGTCCCAACCCACGTCGACGGTCGATGTCGACGTACAGCAATACGGCCGCACCCACGAAACAGAGTGCGGACAGCGTGAACCAGAGCGGGACCATCGGGCATAGCCTACTTGTTGACGGGCGGAATGCCCCCACCTTGTGAGGTCACAACCCGGTTACTGGTGATCAGAGGGCCGTAATCGGGACTCCTCGAGATACGTGACGATGGCGTTGGTGAGTCCCCGCCGGGCCACGTCGAGGTCGATGAAGCTGCCGAGTTGACGCTCGGAGGTGATGCCCCGCATGGCGCCGGGGATGAACGCGGCGACCTCCCGCACCCGCTCGGGATCGACGCCAAGGCCGGCGAAGGCCTGCTGACAGGTTTGCAGCCAGCCCTGACCCCAGGACGATAGCTCGGCGGCGGTCTTCGGGTAGAGCCGTTCGAGTTCGGCGGGGTCTCGCGGCAGTGCCGCGCGCAGATTCTCGATCGCCCGCGAATCGCCGGCAGTCAGCCCGTCATAGAGCAGGTCGATGATGGCGGCGACGCGCTGACGCAACGAAGCAGTGCTGTCGTGGTGGCTGAACATCCCGGCGCGGCGTTCCGCGGTGCGCTGCAGGACGGCGGCCCAGAACCCGTCGATGTCGCCGAACTGGTACTTCACCGCACCCCAGGTGGCACCGATGTCTTTGGCGATCCGGTTGGCCGAGACCGCTCCCGGGTCTCCGGTGGCCAGGGCCTTGCGCGCGGCCTCCAGCATGCTCTCCCGGGTGGCCTCGCCGCGCCGGTTGGTGCGGCGCGCGCTCACCTCGGTCATCTCAGGAGATTACCCCAATTTCACAGAACCCTCTTCCAAAGTTTCACAGAACCTCCTACGATTCGCGTCATGGCCAAACCACCGTTGTCGATGAAGCCGACAGGATGGTTCCAAGTCGCCTGGTCAGACCAGGTCGGCGTCGGGGCTGTACATGCCATGAAGTACTTCGGCGAGGAGATGGTCGCCTGGCGCTCGGAATCCGGGCAGGTGACCGTGATGAACGCCTTCTGCGAGCACCTGGGCGCCCACCTGGGGTTCGGCGGCCAGGTGGTCGGCGAGGTCATCCAGTGCCCGTTCCACGGCTGGCAGTGGAATGCCGAGGGCCGCAACGTCTGTATCCCGTACCAGGACCGGCCCAACCGCGGCCGCCGGATGCGCACCTACCCCGTCGCCGAGCTCAACGAGGTCATCTATATCTGGCACGACATCGAGGGGCGAGAGCCGTTCTTCGAGGCGCCGGATGTGTTCGCGTCGTTCGCCGACGGCAGCAGCGCCGCCGACTATTACCCCCAGCAGAGGTTGTTCCGCGAAGGACTCGAGCTGCATCCGCAGTACGTACTGGAGAACGGCGTCGACTTCGCGCACTTCAAGTTCGTGCACCAGACCCCGATCGTGCCGGTGTTCACCCGCCACGACTTCGCCGCACCGATCTCCTACGTCGACTTCACCATCACGTTCGAGGGCGACGATCAACAGTCGATCGACGACGTGCGCAGCGGTGTCGAGGCGATCAACGGCGGTCTGGGCATCGCGGTGACCAAGAGCTGGGGAATGATCGACAACCGCACCATCTCGGCGGTCACCCCGGTCGACGAATCGACCTCCGACGTGCGGTTCATGGTCTATATCGGCCGGACCCCCGGCAAAACAGACGCGGCCACACTGGAAAAGTCCAGAAAAAGGGCCACCGAGTTCGGCGACGAGGTGATCCGTCAGTTCACCCAGGACATCCACATCTGGTCGCACCAGCGCTACTCCGATCCTCCGGCGCTGGCCACCGCCGAGTACGAGGGCTTCACCGCAATCCGCAAGTGGGCCATGCAGTTCTATCCAGACGGTCTGGGCGGTAGCGCCGCAGATCTGGCTTCCGGTGGCGGAGCCGCCAATCCAACATCACGGCGAAAGGCCGATCTCATATGACCGAGAAGATCCGCGTATTCCAGGTGGCGACCGGCAACGTCGGCACCGAGATGATCAAACGCATCGGCAAGCGGCCCGACCTCGAACTCATCGGATTGCACTGCTACACACCGGAAAAGGTCGGCCGAGACGCAGGCGAGATCGCCGGCATCGATCCGATCGGGGTGACGGCGACGGGTTCGATCGAGGAGATCATCGCGGCCAAGCCTGACGTACTGACGTTCCACGGTGTCTTTCCGGATGAGGACCTCTACGTGAATGTCCTTGAGGCCGGCATCAACATCGTCACCACCGCGGACTGGATCACCGGCTGGCACCGCGACACCAACCACCCGCATCCGTCCGGCAAGCCGGTGTCCCGGTTGCTGGCCGAGGCGTGCGCGAAGGGCTCCTCGACGTTCTACGGCACCGGCATGAACCCCGGCGTGAACCAGATCCTTGGCGTGGTGTGCTCGGCCGACGTCGCCGAGATCGAGAACGTCACCACCATCGAATCCGTCGACGTGTCATGCCATCACAGCAAGGACACCTGGATCGAGGTCGGCTACGGCCTGCCCGTCGACGATCCGTCGATCCCGGCCAAGTTGGAGAAGTACACCCGGGTCTTCGCCGACAGCGTGCTGATGATGGCCGACTGCTTCGGGCTGGAACTCGACGAGGTCAAGTTCACCTACGAACTCGGCGCCTGCACCAAGGATGTCGACCTGGGCTGGTACACCCTGCCGAAGGGATCGCTGGGCGGCAACTACATCAAGTACCAGGGCATCGTCGACGGAGTGCCGCGCGTCGAGACCCACCTGGAATGGCAGATGACCCCGCACACCGATCCAAGCTGGGACATCAAGGGCTGCTACATCACCCAGATCAAAGGCGACCCGTGCGTCTACAACAAGCACATGATCTTCCCGAAACCCGGTGTGGACCTGTCCGATCCGGACTCGTTCGCCTCGATCGGCATGACGGTGACCGGGCTGCCCGCACTCAACGCCATCGCCTCGGTGGTCAAGGCACCGCCGGGGCTGCTGACGAGCGCCGACGTGCCGCTGCGCGGATTCGCCGGCCGGTTCAACATCTGACGGCCGGAAACATCGCGGCCGCAAGATTCAGAATCTCCGGGCGGTCTGCGGGGAGAAGGAACCCGGCCTCGATTGTCTGGTCGAGTGCGTCGGTGAACTGGTCGAGGTACGCCTCGATGCCCTCGGGGTAGAGCTCGCACAGCCTCGCGGTGTCGAAGAGCTCGCCGGACCCGAACAGGAAGGACATGGGGCTCTCGTCCTTCGCGAGTCCCGACGTCCACGCGATCGGGACATCGACCCATGGCGTGCGGACTCCGCCCTCTGCGATCCCATTCGCGTCCAGGGCGATTCCGGGCGGATTGCCGCCGGTCAAGGCGATCGGCGGTGCGCTCGGAGCGGGAGTGCCGGCGCGCACCCAGGCGTTGAGCGCGGTGATCGCGGCCTGAAGCACATAGTGATGCTGGGGAGCGAAGTTGAGGTAGTACGACAATCGCGTCCCCATCCGCTCATCCGTGGGTGCATACGCCGCGACGATATCGTCCAACGGTGTGGACCCGTCGTCGATGAAACCGACGCGGACGGTGTAGTTGTCGGCGTGCGCCGTGCCCGGCACTTCCCAGGCCCGCAGAAATTCGTTGTCCTCCTGTCGCGCGGCGTGATAGCCCACGCGGAAGCCGCCGACGACATCCGTTTCGGTGAGCACGGTGAGCACGGGAACCCGCAGATCCGCGCGGAACGGCACCGCCGCGATCGCCCCGGCGTCACCGAAGACGTTCGTGTCATCGAGCGGTGCTGCGTTGCCGAATCGAGAATGCACCAGAAAGCCGTCATACGTGGCGGCGCTCGAGTCCACCGCGTTGACGTACGTCGTCAGGAACGCCGCCGATTGCGACTCACCCACCGCCAGAACGGTATCCGGACGCAGACCGTCGACCGCACCCTCGCGGATCAGACGTCCGATCTGGGTGAAGATGTCGTAGGCGAAGGGGTCCCCCGGATGGTGTAGCTCGCGATAGCGCTGTGGGTCTTGCGCTTTCAATGACATCTCGGCGCCGACAAGGCTCGTCCCGCCCTCGACACCCACCTGCTGGACCGAGACCGCCACGTAGGTGAAGCCCGCACGGGCGATCTCGCGGTGCGCCATGAACCAGACGGCGGGCGCGTCGATGCCGCCGCTGACATTCAGCCATTCGACGATGACGGTGCCGTTGGACTTCGCCGCATCCTTGGGCGAGATGACGACGATGCGGGTGGTGTAGTCCGCCTCGGACGCCACGGTCTCCGAATAGGACCTGGCCGTGCCGCGCGAGCAGACGCAAAAGTGCCCAATTCCGATGGGAATTGGGCACTTTTGCGTCTTTTCGTCAGGCTGGATCAGCCCAGAACGAGGCCGTCGCCATCCGCGCTGACATTGACCGGCACCACGTCACCGTCGTGCACCTCGCCTGCCAGCAGCATCTTGGCCAACTGGTCGCCGATGGCCTGCTGCACCAGTCGCCGCAGCGGACGGGCACCGTAGAGCGGGTCGAAACCACGCTCGGCCAGCCAAGTCTTGGCGGGCAGCGACACCTCGAGGGTGAGCCGGCGCTGCGCGAGCCGCTTCTGCAGCTGTTGCAGCTGGATGTCGACGATCGACACCAGCTCCTCGGGGTTGAGCGCGTCGAACATGATCACGTCGTCGAGCCGGTTGATGAACTCCGGCTTGAACGCCGCCCGCACCGCGGCCATCACCTGTTCCTCGGTGCCACCGGCACCCAGGTTGGAGGTCAGGATCAGGATCGTGTTGCGGAAGTCGACCGTGCGGCCTTGGCCGTCGGTCAACCGGCCCTCGTCGAGCACCTGCAGCAGCACGTCGAACACGTCCGGGTGCGCCTTCTCGATCTCGTCGAACAGGACCACCGTGTACGGACGCCGGCGCACGGCCTCGGTCAGCTGACCACCCTGGTCGTAGCCGATGTACCCCGGAGGCGCACCGACCAGACGGGCCACCGAGTGCTTCTCGCCGTACTCGCTCATGTCGATGCGGACCATCGCGCGCTCGTCGTCGAACAGGAACTCCGCCAACGCTTTCGCGAGCTCGGTCTTACCGACACCGGTCGGGCCCAGGAACATGAACGAACCCGTCGGCCGGTTGGGGTCGGCCACCCCGGCGCGGCTGCGGCGCACCGCATCCGACACCGCGGTCACCGCCGCCTTCTGGCCGATGACGCGCTTGCCCAGCTCCTCCTCCATGCGCAGCAGCTTGGCGGTCTCGCCTTCGAGCATCCGGCCGGCGGGAATGCCGGTCCACGCCTCGACCACGTCGGCGATGTCGTCGGGGCCGACCTCCTCCTTGAGCATCACGTTCTCGCGGGCCTCGGCCACGGGCAGCGCGGCGTCGAGCTTCTTCTCGACCTCGGGGATACGCCCGTAGCGCAGCTCCGCGGCCTTGGCCAGGTCGCCGTCGCGCTCGGCCCGGTCGGCCTCACCGCGCAAGGTGTCCAGTTGCTCCTTGTATTCGCGGACGATGTCGATGGCGCCCTTCTCGTTCTGCCAACGAGTGGTGAGCTCCGCGAGCTTCTCCTTGTAGTCGGCCAGCTCGCCGCGCAGCTTCTCCAGCCGGTCCTTGGACGCGTCGTCCTCTTCCTTGGACAGCGCCATCTCCTCGATCTCGAGGCGACGGACCAACCGCTCGACCTCGTCGATCTCGACAGGCCGGGAGTCGATCTCCATGCGCAGGCGAGACGCGGCCTCGTCGACCAGGTCGATGGCCTTGTCCGGCAGGAACCGGCTGGTGATGTAGCGGTCACTCAACGTGGCCGCCGCGACCAGCGCGGAGTCGGTGATGCGAACGCCGTGATGCACCTCGTAGCGGTCCTTGAGGCCGCGCAGGATGCCGACGGTGTCCTCGACAGACGGCTCGCCGACGAGCACCTGCTGGAAGCGGCGCTCCAGGGCGGCGTCCTTCTCGATGTACTTCCGGTACTCCTCGAGGGTCGTCGCGCCGACCAGACGCAGCTCACCGCGGGCCAGCATGGGCTTGATCATGTTGCCCGCGTCCATCGCGGACTCGCCGGTGGCACCGGCGCCCACGATGGTGTGCAGCTCGTCGATGAACGTGATGACCTGGCCGGCCGAGTTCTTGATGTCGTCGAGGACAGCCTTGAGGCGTTCCTCGAACTCACCGCGGTACTTGGCGCCGGCCACCATGGACCCGAGGTCCAGGCTGATGACGGTCTTGTCCCGCAGGCTTTCCGGCACATCACCCGCGACGATGCGTTGGGCCAGGCCCTCGACGATCGCGGTCTTGCCGACGCCGGGCTCGCCGATGAGCACCGGGTTGTTCTTGGTGCGGCGGCTCAGTACCTGTACGACACGACGGATCTCGGTGTCGCGGCCGATGACCGGATCGAGCTTGCCCTCACGCGCGGCGGCGGTCAGGTCGGTGGAGTACTTCTCCAGCGCCTGGTAGCTGCCCTCGGGGTCCGCGCTGGTCACCCGGGCACTGCCGCGCACCTTCACGAATGCCTCACGCAGCGCCTGCGGCGAAGCACCGTGATTGGTCAGAAGCTTGGCGACCTCGGAGCTCCCGGTGGCCAGGCCGACCATCAGGTGCTCGGTGGACACATACTCGTCGTCCATCTCGGTTGCCAGGTGCTGCGCCGTGGTGATCGCGGTGATCGACTCGGGCGACAGCTGCGGTTGCGAACTCGAACCACTCGCGCTCGGCAGGCGGCCGATGATGCGCTCGGCTTCCGCACGGATCGTCGCGGGCTCGACTCCGACCGCCTCCAGCAGTGGTGCGGCGATACCGTCGTTCTGCGTCAGCAACGCCATCAACAAATGGGCGGGGGTGATCTGTGGATTGCCTGCGGCGGTGGCCGCCTGCAACGCCGAGGTCAGCGCCGCCTGGGTCTTCGTGGTCGGGTTGAACGAGTCCACGACACCTCCCCTTCTATGTCTGTCCACGGCCAAATGGGCTACGTGGAAAATGCTTGTCGCGATGTACAACGTAGTCAAGGTTGAGTCTGTTCCGCTCAACTTTAAAAATTTTTCCCGGGCACACTCGACGGGGTGCCCTTCCCCTCCCACATCGCCGTCGTCGCCGCGTCCGCACCCAGCCACATGTACCCCCATCTGGCGGTGATTCACGAGCTGGTACGCCGCGGCCATCGGGTGAGTTACCTGGTCGGAGGCCATCTGGCCGGTTTGGTCGCGCCCACCGGGGCCGACGTCATCGCCTGCACCTCGGTGCTGCCGGGGGCGCCCGGCGCGCCGGAATCCTTCGCCGAAGCCGACCCGGTGGCCGGCATGCGGATGTTCCTCGACGAGGCGGTGCATGTCCTGCCGCAGGTCCACGCCGCCCTCGACGCCGACCGGCCAGACCTGGTGCTCTACGACATCGGCGGCATGGCGGGCCCCGTGGCCGCCGACCACTGGGGCGTCCCCGCGGCGCAGTTGTCGCCCAGCGAGGTGGCCTGGGACGGCTACCACGACGACATGGCCGAGGTCCTCGGTCCGATCCTCGGCAGTCCCGGCGGCCTGGCCTACCGCCGGGCGTTCGACGACTGGCTGACCGATTCCCGCTCGCGATTGACGTTCGACGACGTGACCGGCGCGCCTCGGCGATGCCTGGTGTTGATCCCGCGGGTGATGCAACGCAACTCCGACCGGGTCGGCGATCGCTACCGGTTCGTCGGACCGTGCATCGACCCGCGACGCGCGAATCCGGGCGATTGGAGCCCGCCGGCCGGAGACGGTCCGCTGGCCCTGCTGGCCTTCGGCACCGCCTACACCGAACGAGCCGACGTGTACCGCAACGTGATCGAGGCACTCGACGGGCACGGTTGGCGGCTGGTGCTGGCCACCGGCCATGCCGAGGCCGACGATCTGGGTCCGGTACCTGACTGGGTTCAGCTGCGCGAGTCCGTTCCCCAACCGGCTGTGCTGCGATCGGCCGACTGTTTCATCACTCACGCCGGCATGGGTTCGTGCACCGAGGGATTGTGGTTCGGTGTGCCGATGGTCGCGATTCCGCAGGCCGTCGATCAGCCGGCCAACGCCACCCGCCTGGAGACCATCGGGGTCGGCCGTCACCTGCCGGACCATCTGCCCGGCGTGGGCGCGATCCGCGACGCCGTCCTCGGTGTCGTGGCCGATCAGCAGGTCCGGTTGAATCTCGACACCATCCGCGCGGAGATCCACGCCCACGGCGGGCCGGGACATGCGGCCGACGCAGTTGAGGACATCGCGGCCGGACGTTGGTGAGCGTTGCTAGGTTTTGCTCATGACGGAAAGCTGGGGCTCGGTTTTCGCCGAACTCATCCCGCTGGCATTGGTGGTGGCGCTGTCACCGCTGTCGATCATTCCGGCGGTCCTGGTGCTACACAGCCCGCGCCCCCGGCCGGCGGGCCTGTCCTTTCTCGCCGGATGGTTTCTCGGCCTGGCCGCGCTGACGGCGATCTTCGTCGGCGTCTCCGGCCTGTTCGGCCGGCTCGACGAGCCACCGACGTGGGCGTCGTGGTTGCGCATCGTTGTGGGCGTCGCGCTGATCGTCTTCGGTGTGTACCGCTTTCTCACCCGGGCACAGTCAGAGCACAGCCCCAAGTGGATGGCCAGCCTGAGCAAGCTCACGCCGGCCCGGGCGGGTGCCGCCGGCCTGGCGCTCACCGTGGTGAACCCCAAGGTGCTGTTCATCTGCGTGGCAGCAGGTTTGGCGATCGGCAGCGCCGGCCTCGGTCAGCCGGGCGTCTGGGCGGCAGGGCTGTACTTCGTGGCGTTCGCGGGGTCGACGGTGGCCCTGCCGATCCTCGCGTACGCGGTGTCCGGCGAGCGACTGGACCCCGCACTGGCCCGGCTGAAGGAATGGATGGAACGCAACCACGCAGTCTTGGTTGCGGCGATTCTGGTGGTGATCGGCCTGCTCGTGCTCTACAAGGGAATTCACGCTCTATAGGCGACGTATTCAGTCCGGATCAGGCTACGGTGTGCGCATGTCCGAATCCGGTTTCGGTGATTTCGAATTCGAGCGGAAGTTCTTTGTCCGCGAATTGCCCGCGGCGGCGGCATCCGATCCCACACCTGCGCTGATCGTGCAGGCGTATCTGTTCGCATCCGACGGATACGCGGTGCGTGTCCGGGTGCAGGGGCCGGCTCCCGCTGAATTGGATGCCACCCCGGCCGAACTCGTGGTGACATTGGGCGAGGAATCGCTGGGGACCATGACGGCCAAAGGCCCTGCCGTCGGCGGTACCCGCTACGAGGCCGAACGCGAACTCGATCCATTGGTGGCGGCGCAGATCGTCGGCCGATCCGAACACGTCATCGCGAAAGTCCGTTATTCGATGTGGCTCGGCGAGGACGGCTGGATCATCGATCAGTTCCTCGGCAGAAACGCACCACTATTGCTGTCGGAGGTCGAGCGAGGTAGTCCCGTGGTCGATCTGGCAATTCCGGCGTTCTGCGTTTCCGAGGTGTCCGAAGACGACCGGTTCCGTAATGAATACCTGGCGCACCGGCCATTCGGCACCTGGGCCGGCGAATATCTGGCTGAGCTCGAACACCGCGGCCCCACCTTCGTCGATACCCTGGGCCGGAATCAGTTCGAAGGCAGTTGAGCAAGACAGCCGTCCGCCGCAAGGGAATGACACATGACGCCTCACGGTCCCGACGATTGGGACGATGCCGACGACGGCAACGGCCTCGACGCACTCGATTTCGACACCCCGGTGCTCGATGACGATGCGTCCGGTCTCGATGCCCTGCCGGACTACGCGCCCGACGATGTCGAGGAGGACGAGGACGACGACTTCGACACCTTCGACGCCGAACCCAATGCCGAAGACGAAGAGCAGATCCCGGTGGTCCAGGCCGTCAACCCGCCGGGCACCGTCGCCGTCACAGCCTATCTCAACGGCTCCGTCGCCCAGGTGGACCTGGACCCGAGGGTGACCACCCTGACCGAGGCTCAGCTGGCCGACGAGATCCGGGTCGTGGCCGGCGTCGCCGCCGCGAAGGCGACGGCGGTGGTGCACGTCGGCGTGGTGAACATGCTCCTCGAGCAGGGCATGGAGTTGCGTGAGGCCCGCGACTTCGTGGAGACCAACATGCCGTTCGCCACCCCCGAACAGGCCGGTGAGGCCGAACTCGCGCTCATCGCGCGGCACTCCGACCAGGCGCACTGACCACCTACAGGTCAGGCAGCCCCAGCTCGGCCGCATCGGCGGTGAGGTAGCGGGTCACCGTCGGTGCGAGCAGTCTCACGACGTCTTCACCGTCGAGCGTCGCCATCGGCGGCACTGCCATCACATACCGCAGCATCGCGGTACCCACCAGGCTCGATGCGGCGAGCATGGCCCGCAACCGGGCCTGCTCGCCACCGCCGAGCACGCCTGACACCGCCGCGAGCACGTAGTCCTGCATGAACGTTCGAAATGCCACGTGCGCATCGGAATTCGACGTTGCCGACTGCAGCATGACCCGCATGCTGGCTGCGGTGTCCGGCGATTCCCACATCTTCAGGTAGACGCGCACCATGCGCTCGCCGATCTTGTCGGCCGGCCCTTCCAGGGCAGCCACCAGTACGTCGGGGTCCAGGATCAGCCGCAGCGATTCCCGGAAGAGGTCGGCCTTCGACCCGAACAGATAGAGCACCATCGATGCGTCGACGTGCGCGTCCGAGGCAATCGCCCGCAGTGTCGTCTTCTCGTATCCCTCGGCCGCGAAGCGCTGCTTGGCCGCCGCCAGCACAGCGTCGCGGGAGACCGGGTCGCCCTGGCGGCGCCCGCGCCGCGTAGCAGTTTTCCCAGGTGAAGCCATACATCGACACTATCATTTCAATGACTGTTGAAAACTGGACCCATGGCGCCTACCCTCATCTCAACCGATTAATTCAACGTCGGATGAAAAGAGGGAACATGCTCTCGACACAGACCGCCGCGCCCGCCCACCACGCAGCACCCGAACACGAACCGCCCGCCGCACTGCGCGCCGCGGGCATCGTCGCCGTGTTGACCATCGCGATCGCCATCGTGGCCATCGCGTTCGCCCTACCGGCGTCGCGTTCCAAGCCGCACGACCTCCCGATCGGCGCCGCCGGGCCCCAGGCCGCCACCAGCCAGATCGCCGAGCGCCTCCAACAGCAGGCCCCGGGCGCATTCTCGGTGACCTACTACCCCGGCGAGGACGCCTTACGTGAGGCGATCCTCAACCGAAACGTCTATGGCGGCATAGCCTTCGGCCCGCAGGGGCCGACCCTGCTGACGGCCACCGGAGGCAGCCCCGCCGTCGCGCAGTTGCTCACCCAGATCGGCAACGGCATCGCCGCGAATTCCGGCGTGACCCTGCACACCGAGGACCTGGCCCCGCCCACCCACCAGGACCCGCGCGGAACCGGACTGGCCGCCTCTGCCCTGCCGATCACCCTGGCCGGGATGCTGCCTGCCATCGCGCTGGTGCTGGTGTTGAAGCGTGAGGTGTGGACCCGCCTGATCGCGACAATCGTGTTCTCCGCGTTCGCAGGCACCACGGTCGCGGCGCTGCTCCAGTACGTGTTCGGCTCGATCGACTCCAACTTCTGGGGCGTGGCCGCAGGGCTGACCCTCGGGATAGCCGCAGCCGGCCTGTTCGTCCTCGGCCTGGGGTCTCTGTTCGGCAAGGTCGGCCTGGCGGTAGGTGCTGCGCTGGCCCTGCTGTTGGGCAACCCGCTGTCCGGGTTGACGGCCGCACCGGAGATGCTGCCCGCCGGATGGGGTCAGCTCGGCCAGCTGTTGCCGCAGGGCGCCACTGCCACGCTGTTGCGATCGACCGCGTACTTCGGCGGGGCGGGCGCGGACCTGGCGATCGTCGTGCTCAGTTGCTGGGTGCTCGCCGGACTGACATTGGTGATCATCGCCGCATTGCGGCGGCCCGGGCGCACCGCGCCTAGACTGCGACTCCGTGGGACTCGATGACCGTCAAGCACTGGAGACACTCCAGAACGCTGTCGACCCCGACCAGGGCTCCGCGACGCTGATCCGCGATTTCTACACCCAGTGGTTCGCCACCGACCTCTCGGCCCGCGATCTGTTCCCTCCCGACATGGACAGCCAGCGCGATGTCTTTGCCCGCGCACTGACCTGGCTGTTCGGGGAGCTGATCGCCCAGCGCGCCGAGGAGCCGGTGGCATTCCTGGCTCAGCTCGGCAGAGACCACCGCAAATACGGTGTGACGCAGAGTCATTACGACTCCATGCAGGAGGCGCTCTACAACGCGCTGCGCCGCCACCTCGAGTCCGATTGGGACGACCGGCTGGCCGAGGCCACCCGCGACGCCGTGGCCCTGATCATCGGGGTGATGCGCGGGGCGGCCGACGCCGAGGACTCCCCCGCGTACTGCGACGGCACCGTCATCGAGCACCACCGGGTCACCCGGGACGTCTCGGTGATCCGGCTCCAACTCGACCAGGCGCTGTTCTACCACCCCGGCCAGTACGTCACCGTGCAGGTGCCTCAGTGGCCGCGCCGGTGGCGCTACCTGAGTCCGGCCGTCCCCTCCGACCGCTCCGGGGGCATCGAGTTCCACATCCGGTCGGTCCCCGGCGGCATGGTGAGCACCGCCATCGTCGCCGAGACCAAGATCGGGGACCGCTGGCGCATGTCCAGCCCGCACGGCGGGCTGCACGTCGACCGGGACGGCGAAGATGTGCTGATGGTGGCCGGCAGCACCGGGCTGGCCCCGCTGCGCAACATCATCATGGACATGACGCTGCACGGCGAGAATCCCCGCGTGCACCTGTTCTTCGGCGGCCGCTATCCGTGCGACCTCTACGACCTGAAGACGCTGTGGCACATCGCCTCGACAAACCCGTGGCTGTCGGTGACCCCGGTGTCCGAGTACAGCACCGATCCCCCGTGGGCCGGCCAGTACCCGAACGTCCAGCCGCCGCGCGGTCTGCATGTGCGCCAAACCGGCACCCTGGCCGAAGTGGTGACCAGGTACGGCAATTGGGGCGATCGGCAGATCCTCATCTGCGGTGGACCGGACATGGTCACCGCCACCAAGGCAGCCCTGGTCGAGCGGGGCGCTCCGGCCGAGCGGATCCAGCACGACCCGCTGACGCGCTGAGGATGCCAGACTGGCGCCATGACCGCGGTTCGAACAGTCACCCTGCATGACCCGTCGTCATCACTGACGGCCACGTATGTTCCGGCCGCGGGGATGATCTGCACCTCGCTGGCCGACGGTGCAGTCGAGTACCTGGGCCAGCGGCGCGGGTTGCAGGCCTACCTCACCGACGGCAAGACGATGGGCATCCCGATCCTCTACCCGTGGGCAAACCGCTTGAGCGCCAACGAGTACCGCGTCGACGACACCACCGTCCGCTTGACGCCCGGGGTCGACGGTGTGCGCGCCGACGCGCACGGGGCGCCGATGCACGGTGTGCTCGCCGCCAATCCGGACTGGCGGGTGACCGAGGATTCCGAGAACGTGTTGAGAGCGGACCTGGATTGGGGTACCCACCCGAAGCTGCTGGCGACGTTCCCGTTCCCGCACCGTCTGACCATGGCGGTGACGCTGGCCGATCGGACCCTCACCGTGTCCACCACGGTGGCCGCGACGTCCGAGCAGTCGGTGCCGCTGTGTTACGGCTACCACCCGTACGTGACGATTCCCGGTGTGCCCCGCGAGGATTGGCAGTTGCATACCCCCGCCATGCGGCACCTGCTCGTCGATGACCGGGGCCTGCCCACCGGCGAATCCCCGGACTGGCCGGGCGGGACGAGACGGCTGGGCACCACCGAACTCGACGACGGATTCGATGCCGTCGAGGCGGGTGCGGTGTTCTGGCTGTCCGGCGGAAGTCACCGGGTCGAGGTCAGGTTCGACGCGGGTTATTCGGCTGCGCAACTGTTCGCGCCGCTGAGCGACGACGTGGTGGGCATCGAGCCGATGAGCGCACCCACCGATGCGTTGCGCCGCGGCAAATACAGAATGGCCGCCCCCGGAACTCCGGAGACGGCCATCTTTTCGATCAAAATCGGCTAGCGCGCGCCTCGACGTGGCTGCCACAGCACGACCGCTTTGGACGCCACAGAAACGTCGCGTCGCTGATCGCTGAGTTGTTCGACCTGCTGGGTCAACTCGGAAACCCGCGTGCGCAACGCATCAACCTGATTGGTCAGTTCGATGATGCGCTTGATCCCAGCCAGGTTGACGCCCTCGTCCTGTGACAACCGCTGCACCTCACGGAGCAGGTCGACGTCACGCTCGGAGTAGCGGCGCCCGCCGCCGGAACTGCGCTGCGGGCTGACCAGGCCGAGCCGGTCGTATGTGCGCAGGGTCTGCGCGTGCATACCGGCCAGCTCGGCGGCCACCGAGATCAAAAACGTGCGGGCTTCGTCTTTGCGCTGGCTCATATGTTGCCTGCCCATCCGGCCCGCGGATCGAATCCGCTGGCCCGTTCGGCTTTCGCATATGCCTCCAGCGCCTCTGCCGCTTCACCTTCCAGGTTCGGCGGCACCGCGACCTTCACCGTGACCAGCAGGTCACCGTGGCCGCCGGAGCGTTTCGGTACCCCGCGTCCGCGCACCCGCAGGATCCGGCCGTCGGAGGTGCCCTTGGGCACGCGCACACCGACCTTGCCGTCCAGGGTGGGAACGGAAAGCGTTGTCCCGAGCGCCAACTCGTGGAAGCTGACCGGAACGCTGACGGTCAGGTCGTCGCCGTCACGCCCGAACACCTTGTCCGGACGCACGTGCACGGTGACGTAGAGGTCGCCCGACGGCGCACCTCGTAGCCCGGCTTCGCCCTGGCCGGCCAGCCGAATACGCTGACCGTCCTCGACACCCGGTGGGATCCGCACGTTGATGGTGCGGGTCCGGGTGGTGACGCCGGTGCCCTGACATTCGCCGCAGGGGTGTTCGATGATCGAGCCGCTGCCCCGGCACTCGGTGCAGGGCTCGGAGAATCCGAACGCTCCCTGGTTGCGGTTGACCACACCGGAGCCGTTGCAGTTCGGGCACACCTTCGGGCTGGTGCCCGGCCGCGCACCGCTGCCATGGCAGTTGGTGCAGGGGGCCGGGCTGGTCAGCCGCAGCGGCATGGCCACGCCCTTGGTGGCCTCCAAGAAGGACAGCTCGGTTTCGGTTTCCAGGTCGTTACCCCGGCGAGGCCGGCTCGGCCGCGGTTGCGCACCGCGCCCGAACAGCCCGCCGAAAAGGTCACCGATGTTGGCGCCGCCGCTCTGGCCGGCTGCGTCGAACAGGTCTCCCAGGTTGAATTCGGCTCCGTCGGAACCGAATCCGCCACTGAAGTTCCCGCCCGGGTTGAACCGACGCCCGCCCCCGGCGAACAGCCGACGGGTCTCGTCGTACTCCTTGCGCTTCGCGGGGTCCGACAGAACACTGTTCGCCTCAGAAACCGTCTTGAACCGCTCCGCCGCTCCCGCATCGGGATTGCGGTCGGGATGCAGCTCGGAGGCCAGTTTCCGGTAGGCCTTCTTGATCTCGTCGGCGCTGGCGTCAGAGGAGACGCCGAGTTCCTTGTAGAAGTCCTTCTCGACCCACTCGCGTTGGGCCATGCTGCGCCACCTCCTTACCTCTTCTCTCTATTGGATGGACTATTTGTCTGATTCTGCGGCCTGATCGCCGGCGGCGTCAGCGTTATCCGCTGTCCCCGACGGGGAATCAGCCCCGGCTTCGGCCTCGGGAACGGTGTCGACCACGCCGACGAGGGCGTGCCTGACCACCTGGTCACCGATCCGGTAGCCCCGGCGCATGACGGTCCCGACCACGGGATGGGTGCCCTCGCCCTCGTGCTGCACGGCCTCGTGCAGCGACGGGTCGAACTCGTCACCCTCCACGCCGAATCCGGAAAGGCCCTGTCCTTCAAGGGCACCGACGAGCTTGTCGGCGACCGACTTGAGCGGTCCGGATTCCAGGTCACCATGGCTGCGGGCCCGGTCCAGGTCGTCGAGCACACCCAGAAGCGGCGTGATGACGCCGGCCTTGGCCCGGTCCGCGGTCACCTGCTGATCGCGCAGCGCCCGCTTGCGGTAGTTGTCGTATTCGGCCTTCACGCGTTGCAGCGTGGCCTTGAGCTCGGCAACCTCGTCGCTATCGCTCGCCGACTCCCCAGCAGCGGAGGCGGCCGACGCCGGCCCACTGGGGGCCGGCGCCTGCTCACGAACCTCACCGGAGTCGGGATCGATGCGCCGTTTGTCGGTGATGGTCACCGGCTCGTGCGAATCGTTCTCGCTCACTTGGTCTCCTGGTCATCGTCGACAACTTCGGCGTCCACCACGTTGTCGTCCGCGTTGGCCGAATCGGCAGCTCCGCCCGATCCACCGGCGGCCTGCTCAGCCTGGGTGGCCTCGTAGATCGCCTGGCCCAGACCCTGGGACTCGACACCGAGCTTCTCCATGGCGTCCTTGATCGCGGAGATGTCGGAGCCTTCCAGCGCCGACTTCGCCTCGGCGATCGCGCCGTCGACCTTGGTCAAGGTGTCCTCGGGGACCTTCGAACCGCCTTCGGCCTCGCGCTGCTCCTTGACGAACTTCTCCGTCTGGTAGACCAGCGACTCGGCCTGGTTGCGGACGTCGGCCTCTTCGCGACGCTTGCGATCCTCATCGGCGTGCGCCTCGGCGTCCTTGATCATCCGGTCGATCTCTTCCTTGGACAGGCCGGAGCCTTCCTGGATCTTGATCGTGTTTTCCTTGCCGGTGCCCTTGTCCTTGGCGGTGACGTGCACGATGCCGTTGGCGTCGATGTCGAAGGTGACCTCGATCTGCGGCACGCCGCGGGGGGCCGGCGGGATGCCGGTCAGCTCGAAGGAGCCGAGCAGCTTGTTGTGCGCGGCGATTTCGCGCTCACCCTGGAAGACCTGGATCTGCACCGACGGCTGGTTGTCGTCAGCGGTGGTGAAGGTCTCCGACCGCTTGGTCGGGATGGTGGTGTTGCGCTCGATCAGCTTGGTCATCACGCCACCCTTGGTTTCGATACCGAGGGACAGCGGGGTGACGTCAAGCAGCAGAACGTCTTTCACCTCGCCCTTGAGCACGCCGGCCTGCAGCGCAGCGCCCACGGCGACAACCTCGTCGGGGTTGACGCCCTTGTTGGGCTCCTTGCCGCCGGTCATTTCCTTGACCAGGTCGGTCACGGCGGGCATGCGGGTCGAGCCACCCACCAGCACCACGTGGTCGATCTCGCCGACCGAGATGCCGGCGTCCTTGATCACCGACTGGAACGGCTGACGGGTGCGGTCCAGCAGATCCTGAGTGATCTTCTGGAACTCGGCGCGGGTCAGCTGCTCGTCGAGGAACAGCGGGTTCTTGTCGGCGTCGACGGTGATGTAGGGCAGGTTGATCGAGGTGCTCTGCGAGGAGCTGAGTTCGATCTTCGCCTTCTCGGCCGCTTCACGCAGCCGCTGCATGGCCATCTTGTCCTTGGTCAGGTCGATGCCACTGGTGGCCTTGAACTTGTCGACCAGCCATTCGACGATCCGGTCATCCCAGTCGTCGCCACCGAGGTGGTTGTCACCGGAGGTGGCACGCACCTCGACGACACCGTCGCCGATCTCCAGCAGCGAGACGTCGAACGTGCCGCCACCGAGGTCGAAGACCAGGATGGTCTGTTCCTTGCTGCCCTTGTCCAGTCCGTAGGCCAGGGCGGCCGCGGTGGGCTCGTTGACGATGCGCAGGACGTTGAGGCCGGCGATCTGGCCGGCTTCCTTGGTGGCCTGGCGTTGGGCGTCGTTGAAGTACGCGGGCACCGTGATGACGGCGTCGGTGATGTCCTCACCGAGGTACGCCTCGGCGTCGCGCTTCAGTTTCTGCAGCACACGGGCGCTGATCTCCTGCGCCGTGTAGTTCTTGCCGTCGATCTCGACGGTCCAATCGGTGCCCATGTGACGCTTGACCGAACGGATGGTCCGGTCGACGTTGGTCACCGCCTGGTTCTTGGCGGGCTGGCCGACCAGCACCTCGCCGTTGCGCGCGAACGCGACGACGGACGGAGTGGTCCGGGAGCCCTCGGAGTTCGCGACGACGACGGGGTCGCCGCCTTCCAGGACCGCGACGCATGAATTGGTGGTCCCGAGGTCGATACCGACCGCACGAGCCATGGTGTTGCCTCCTGTTAGAGATATGGGGTCTGAGCGGACTGCGCTCAAGCTTGCTCCGGATGAGCATAGGTTGTCAACCCAGACTTGAGTCACTCTCACTCAACTTGCTGTCGATGGGGTCAACGGGGGTTTCACAGGATTTGTTCCCGGAGCCGGCGATTTTTTCGGGGATGGTTGTGATAACGCCGGTCAGGTGCTTCTTGCCGGTCAGGTACGGCGCACTCGGCCCCGCACCGACCGGGTACCGTGCCCCATAATCAGATGCCGCCGGTCGGCTCGACCGCGGCTTGACATCTGGCTCACACCGTCGCCCCAGGGGCGCAACCAGCCACTCGAGGGGGATCGAACGGCGATGGCAGACGAGATCACGACGACCGAACCGAACGTGCCCGAGGACAAGCCCGCCAAGCACGGGTACCAGCGCCGGGCGTTCAGATGGGCCACTCCGGTCGGTGACATCGCGATCGCCATCCGCACCCCGCGCAATCCCCGCCCGCTCGTTCCGAAGCGCTACGACCCGTTCGGAATCGCCGATCGCGCGCTCGATGCCGCCAAGACCAGCATGAAACTGGCCGCCTGGGGCGAGGAACAGCTGGCCACCCTGGTGAAGAACCGGCTGGAGGCCATCGATTCGGCATCGACGCCCAGGCCCGCGACGATCGCCACGCCCGAGGAACCGACGGCCCGATCGCTCAACAACAAGATGGACCGGCTGCTGGACCGCGCCCTGGACCAGAGCACCACGGGCAGCCAGGTCGAGCTCTACCACCGCCTGCTCGACCAGCTGGTCGCCGACGAAGCACGGATCATCGGCGCTCTGTCGGAGGGTGCGGCTTCGCCACTGGTCAACGTCTACACCTGGACACGGGCCCGGACGCCGGGGCAGGCCGTGCTGGAGAACGCCTGCCTGATCGGTCGCACCGCCAATGTGGCGTTGCCCGCCATGGTCCCGCAGTACGTCGGCCATCTGCTGTCGCTGGGTCTGGTCGAGACCGGTCCAGAGGATCCGTCGCAGAAGTCCGAGTACGAGGTGCTCATGGCCGAGCCCATGGTGTTGCGGGCGATCAAGGGCGCATCGCGCGGGCCACTCACCGCGCGGGTGGACAAGCTGACCCTGACGCTGTCAGGCCTGGGTCGCGGCCTGTGGGAGGCCGCGGTCCAACGGGACGGTTCGTAACCGCATGAGCGGCAGCGAGACACTTCTCGCGATCCAGACCTGGCAGGAGATCAAGGCAGATTTCGGCGTCAATTGGCTGATCTATCTGTCCATGCCGTTCGTCGCCGCCTTCGTCGGGTGGAGCACCAAGATCGTCGCGCTGGAGATGCTGTACCGGCCGATGGAGTTCAAGGGCATCGGCCTGTTCGGTTGGCAGGGCATCGTGCCCCGCCGCGCGGGCAAGGTGGGATCCAAGACCATCGAGCTGCTCACCCAGAACCTTCTGAAACCCGAAGAGCTGCTGGAGAAGGTCGACGCCAGAGAAGCCGTCGACACGTTGCGCGAGCCACTGACCCAGGCGGTCGACGAGATCTCCCGCGACATCGCCGAGCAGATCCGGCCCGGACTGTGGGATTCACTGCCCGATGCGGCGCGCAAGGCGATCATGGCGCGCGTCCACGATCAGACGCCGAAGATCGTGGAGAAGATGCTCACCGAGATGCGGTCGGACCTCAACCGGTTCGTCGACATCCAGTACCTGGCGGTCACGACGCTGGTCCGGAACAAGGACAAGCTCAACAAACTGATGCGCGGGCTCGGCGACAACGCGATGGCCTTCGTCCGCCGCAGCGGGATCTACTTCGGGCTCGCGATCGGCCTGGTCCAGATGGTCGCGTGGGCGCTGTTCCAGAATCCGTGGATCATGCCGGCCTTCGGCTTCGGCGTCGGTCTCATCAGTGACTACATCGCGCTCAACATGTTGTTCCGGCCGGTGCGGCCGACGAAGTACCTCGGCTTCATCCCGTTCCAGGGATTGCTGCACGCCGAGCGCGACAAGATCACCGCGGACTATGCGCGGATCCTGGCCCAGGACCTGTTCTCACCCGAGATCCTGTTCGACGGCGTGCTGCGCGGACCGGGCTCCGACAAGCTGTTCGCGCTGGTGGGCAAGGAGGTCGAAGCAGCCATCGATGCTCAGACCGGCATCGCGACCCCGCTGGTCAAATTCGCCGTCGGCACGCAGCGGTACAACGCCTTCAAGGACAACATGGTGAAGATGGTGCTCGAACGGCTCCCCACCACACTGGTCGAGGCCCAGGACTACGCCATGAGCGCGCTGGACCTCGAAACGACCATCATCGACAAGATGGGCCAGCTCACCAACGAGGAGTACGAGTCGATTCTGCGGCCGGTGTTCAAGGACGACGAGCCCACGATGATCGCGGTCGGCGCCATCCTCGGTGGCGTCGTCGGCGAAATCCAGGTCCAGGTCATCGAGCACTTCGGCCACAGCCCCGAGGCCGTCGCCATGGCCCTGCTGCACCACTAGCCGGACCTATTTGCCGCCGGCCAGCAGGTCGCGAGACTGCAGGGCCAGCCAGAGCTGGGCGATGTCGGCGGTGTCGGACAGGCGGGCCCCGGTGAGCTCCTCCACCTTGTGGACGCGGTACAGCACGGTCTGCCGATGCACGTTCATCGCGGCCGCTGTGCGCTGCCAGGACCGCTGGTTGGCCAGGAACGCTTCCAGCGTCTCGACCAGGCCGGTCCGGTGCTGGGCGTCATGCTCGATCAGCGGACCGAGCCAGCGCTCCACCATGGCCCGGGCATCCTCGACACCGCCCATGCCCACCCACGACGTCGCGGTGCCGTAGCGCACCACGTGATCCCCGGTCCGCTGCGCGGCACCCAGTGCCCATGTCGCCTCGCGGGCGGACTCCGCCGAACGGGCCACGGTTTTGATCACCCGGCCGGCTCCGACCCTGGCGGTCGGGCCGAGTGCGGCGGCGATGGCCTCGACCGCCGCATCGGTTCCCGGCACCACCGCATGCGATACCCCCGAACGGAACGCCGACACGTGGGGAATCCGGCGGCGCCACAACGCGACGTGTAGATCCCGCAGTCGCCGTTCGTCATCACAGGTGGCCGAGACGAACATCGACGTCGCCGGATCCAGCCCGGCGGACACCAGCTGACGACGCCCCACCCGTTGATCCATCCGCCCGTCGATGAGCTGCGCGGTCAGCTCGGCACCCGTGCGCCGGGTGTGTTCGAGCGCCAGGTGAGTCTGGGACAACTCCAGCGCGACGACGGTCGCGGCGTGCTGTATCAAAACTCCGTCGAGTGCGGCGCCGCCTTCGCGGATGACCGCCAGCACCGCATCGTCGTGCGTCGGCACCTCCCCGACCAGCACCTCGACCCCGCCTGCGGTGAGGACCGATCGCGCCCCGGCCGCCAGCGTGCCGTGCGATGCCGTGCGCACCGTCTCCTTCACGTCGTCCGGCGGGTGCGGGCCGTCAGGGTGATACGCCTCCCCGGTGACCCGGTCGCACACGTACACCGCGCATTTCAGTTCCTTCGTCAGCGCATCGGCGATACGTGATCGTGCCGCATCCCCTGCCGTGGAGTGGCGCAACGCGTCATAGATGCGTGCCGTCCGCATCAGCCGCTGGGACTGTTCGAGCAGGGTGGCCTCGGCGACCGCGCGCGAGATCGCCACGAACGGCATCGGGTAACGGATCCACACCACCGGCAACTCGAGTCGCTCACTGGCGCGGGTGAACCGTTGGGTGAGGCGGGGGCAGAACATGTCCTCGCCGATCGCGAGCCCACTGGCACCCACGCGATGCAGCTCCTCGAGCAGGTTCTCCTGGTCGGCAGCGGCAGCCGGGAACGACATGCCGTTGGTCATCAACAGTTCCCCGGCACTGACCCACTGCCATGGTTCCGGCAGATCCGAGGTGTGCGTCCAGGTCACCTGTCGATCCAGCCCGGCCTTGCCGGAGTGCAGTCGCAGCTGCAGGTGCGGCATGTCCAACAACTCGCGCACCGTAATGCTCACATGCCAACCGTATCGAGTCGTCGCGATCACGCGACTGGAATCACTGTGCACTTTCGGCAGCGAGCGAAGGCTGCAGCTCTGTCACCTGGCGTACCCGCCACAGCTTGATCAGACCGAGGTAGATGAAGAACGTCGCAACAGTCCCCACGATCCACGCCGTATCGATGCCACCGATCTTGCCTGCGACCGCGCCCTGATAGAACGCCGTTGACATGAAAGGGATTTGGACGACGAAGCCGAGGAAGTAGCTGAGCACGGCCGGGACGTTGAACGCGCCGTAGCCACTCTTGGGATCGCTGAACGAGGCCGGGTCGTAATGCCCCTTCTTCACTACGTAGTAGTCGATCAGGTTGACGATGCTCCACGGAATCAGCAGGTAGATCAGGATGCTGATGAAGTTGGAGTACTGCACGAGGAAGTCGTCGGAGAATCCGACGGCGGCGACGAAGACCACTACCGCGATCGCTGTCGCCGTGGTGTTCCTGGCCGAGGACTTCGGCGACCATTTCAGCCTGAAGGCCTGGATACAGGTCAGGGTGCACAGCGATGACCCGTACATGTTGATCACGCCGGCGTCGATCGCGCCGAAGAAGAAGACCAGCATCACGAACACGAACAGCGGGCCGGGCATGATGCGCGACAGGCTGGCCAGCTGGGCATCGGCTCCCAGGCCCGCGACGAGGAGAGCACCGACGATCATCGCTCCGGCGGCACCGAGGAGAGTGCCGAAGTACGTGTACCAGAACGCGGAACGGGGCGTGGTGGAGGACGGCAGATAGCGTGAGTAGTCCGAGACGTACGGCGCGTACGAAAGCTGCCAGATCCCGGCAACCGACGCCATGCCCAGGAAGCCGGTCCAGTTGAAGGCGCCACCGCCGCCGCCGCCACCGATGCCGCCGTGCGCCGCGGCGACCGCGGTATAGCCGAGGGTCAACACCAGCGCGAGACCCGACAGCCAGACCATCACCCGGTTCAGCCGGAGGATGAGCTGGTAGCCGACCACCACGGTGACCAGGGTGAGGAAAGTACTGAGCGCAAGCGCCACACCGGTATTCAGCGATGGGAAGACCGCGACCAAGGTCTGCTGCGCCAATATCATCAGGGAGACGATCCAGCCGACGTACGCGAGAATGACGACGACGATCACCAGCAGCGACCCGTACATCCCGAATTGGGCGCGCGCCTGGATCATCTGCGGTACACCGAGGCCCGAACCCTGCACCGAGTGCAGGGCCATGAACACCGCGCCCACGACGCTGCCGAGAAGGATCGCGATGATCGTGGACGTCACGTCCAGCTTGAAGATCGTCGGTCCCAGAAGACCCGTTACCACGGCAAGCGGGATGATCTGGACCGTAAACCAGAACGAGAAAAGGTGCCGCACCTTTCCGGTGCGCTGCGATTCCGGTACTGGCTGGATCGTCAGATACTCGACCCTCGGGGCACTGTCATGCGGCATGAGACAAGTCCTTGTTCGGTGGGTATCGGGCGGATCAGCGGATCGTGAAGCCGCGGTCGACGACGTGCTCGAGCATGTCGACGTAGCTGTCCATGTCGTCGCGCGCCGGACGAGGTGCCGCGTCGTACGGCATGGCGGCCTTCACGACCGGGCTGAGGAAGTAGGCTCCCGCGGCCAGCACGGTCAGCGCCTCGAACTGCTCCGGCTGTTCGGCGGAGAGGCTGTCGAGTGCGGCTTCGGGTTCCTTGCCCGCGCTGGAGTCCAGTGCCGCGGTGAGCACGTCGAGGAGGTCGGGCCGGTAGCCGAGGACCTGGTCGATCAGAACTCCGGACACCTCCGCGGTGGTGGCCGACGGCATGTTGTCACCGGCCGGGATCAGGGTCTCGGCCAGGGTGGCGAACACTTGGCGCTGTTGGGAATTGAGCATGAGGATCCTCAGAATGCAGTCGGGATGCTGGAGCGGGTTTCGGCGAGATGCCGCATGGAGCGCAGCGCGACGGCCATGATCGTGGCGGTGGGATTCATCCCGGTCGAGGTGACCATGGTGCTGCCGTCCACGATGAACAGGTTCGGGATGTCATGCGTCCGGCACCATTCGTCGACGACGGAGGTGGCCGGGTCGGTCCCCATCTTGGTGGTGCCCAGCAGATGCCAGGCGCTGTGCCGGACCACCGGAATCGGGTGCACCTCAACGGCTCCGGCGGCCTCGTGGGCCTCGACGGCCCGCGCGACGTTGAAGTCGAGCATGCGCCGGCAGTTCTCGCCGACCTCGTAGTGGATCTTGGCCGCCGGGATCCCGTCGGAATCGGTGACGTCGGGATCCAGTGTCACGGTGTTGGATTCGTCGGGCAGATCCTCGGTGGTGATGCCCCACTCGGTGTAACGGCCGAACGTTCGTCGCAGCCGCGGATGGAAGTTGGCCCCGAAGCCGTCGCGCCAGTTGTCACCGGGCTCCCACAGGGTCTGGGCCAGCGGGCCGCCGGTCGGCATCAGGTTCCACTTGGCTCCACGCACGAATCCCCGGTCGGTGTCGGTCTCGTAGAACTGCAGGGACTGCAGCGCCTGACCGGCCGGACCGAGCCAGGTCTCCATGTCTTCGTCGTAGGCGCCGTACACCGAGGCATAAGGGTGGGTCATCAGCCGCTTGCCGACCAGGCCCGAAGAGTTCGCCAGGCCGTCAGGAGCCGAGTTCAGCAGGAGGCGGGGCGTCCCGATTCCGTTGGCCGCCAACACCGTTACCCGGGCCGCCTGGTGTTGCAGCGTGCCGTTGCGGTCGATGTACTCCGCACCGGTCACCAGGCCGCGGTCGTTCATCGTGAGCCGGCTGACCCGGGCGCCGGTGACCAGCTGCACACCGAGCTTGATGGCGTCACGCCAGTGCGTGATGTCCGTGCTGGCCTTGGCGCCCACAGGGCAACCGGATTCGCAGGCGCCGTAACGCTGGCAGGCTTCCTGGTTCTTGTACTTCCGCGAAGCGATAGCGTTGGGCGCGGGCCACCAGTGCCAGCCGAGCTTGTCCATTCCCTTGGCGGCCACCAGTCCGTACTTGCCGATCGGCAGCGGCGGCAGCGGAAAGGTATGCGGGTCCGGGTAGGCCGGATCCCCCTCCAGACCGGACGCCCCGATGTGGTGGGTGACCTCGTCGTAGAACGGGCGCAGGTCCTCGTAGGAGAAAGGCCAGTCTTCGGCGACGCCGTCGAGGGTCTTGACCCGGAAGTCCGATGGCATGGCCCGCACCCAGTGACCGGAGAACATGATCGTGCTTCCGCCGACACCGTTGAACATCAGCGGCTCGACCGGGCTCTCGGTGCTGTCGACCGGATAGTCCGCGGAGTTCTGCCGCACGTTGGGGCTGGAATTCCACTGCTTGAGGCGGGTGAGCTCCCACTCCGGCTTGCCTGCGGTGAAATCGTCGGGCAGGTTCCAGCCGCCCTGCTCCAGGCAGACGACCTTCAGACCCTGCTGGGCCAGCTCCAGGGCGGCCACGCCGCCGGAGGCCCCGGCCCCCACGATCAGTACGTCGGGTTCGTCATGGATTTCTCGGGTGTTCACGAGTCGCACTCCAGATCAGATGGGCTGCTGTGCGATCAATGATGCGTGCGTCACACCTTCGGGAGCGAGAATTGATCCGCACAAAGCGCAGGACCGACCTTGTGCATGCGCACAAACGCTGTCAACGTCCTGTCAGTTCCGCCGAGTCGCCACCTCAACGAGACATGTTCTGTAACCGACGGGCCGCGATCGCCACCGCCAAGGTGGTCAACTGCCCAGGTTCATCGAGGTCGGTCTCGAGCAGCCGGGCCACCTGGTCGAGCCGGTAGTACAGGGACTGCCTGCGGATATGCAGGCGCTTGGCGGCCTCGGCCTTGCTGCCCGCGCACGCGATCAGCACTTGCAGCGTGCGGACCAACTCACTGCCCTTGGCCTCGTCGCTGCGTTCGAGTGCGCCGATCTGGTCGTCGACGAACTGGCGCATGGCATCGGCATCGCCGTGGCGGGCCAACAGCCGCTCCAGCACGAGCGTCTGGGCACCGATCACCGGTCCGGTCTCACCGAGCCCTTGACCGAGCCGCAACGTCTCCCGCGCCTCCACCATGGCCTTGGGCAGCATGCCGATCTCATCGACAGTGCGACTGGCTGTGGCGCACAGGTGGTTTCGCGGAAGCCGGGCAACGCGGGCGGCTTCGCGCACGGCGTCCAGGACGTCCGTCGAGGGCACCCCGGCAGGCATGGCCAGCACGCCGCACAGCAGACCGTCGACGAGTCCGAAGATGCCGTGGCCGACCTGACGCATCAGCGCATCGGCCACCGAGGCAACCGATTCGACGCGCTGCGGATCGATCGCGACGCAGACGTAGCGTTGGTCCGCCGTCGCGATACCCGCCGCCCGCAACCGCGATTCGAGCGTGCTGTGTTCGCTCACCTGATTCGCCACCAGCTGATCGAGCACCAACTGCTGCGCCCGAAGGGTGCCCGCGATGCCGGTCTGCTCGCGCATCAGGCACAGACCCAGCACTGTCGGCGCCCGGTCGAGCACTGCCGCACAGAGCAATTCGGGTACACCTTCGGGATCCACCGAAAGCCGGCCCCACGCCGTCCCGTCGACCATCACCGGCACCTCGGAACGCGGGCCGCCGGCGCTGTCGCCGATCCCGGACTCGACCATGACGCTTCCCGCGTAGTCGCTCAGCCGTGCCGACGTCCCGATCATCGCGGCGACCTGGTCGATCAGCTCGTTCAGGGTCGCGCCGCGGGCGAGGGCCTCCGACAGTGCGCGCGAAGTCTCGTCGGCGTAGCGCAGCCGCGAAACCGACCGGTCGATGAGCTCGCTGTTCACCGCCTCGGCCACCTCGGTGAAACGCAGGGTGGGCGCCAGCTCCACCACGGGGAATCCCAGCGGCAGCGCCTCCTCGACCATCTCCGGCGGTACCTGCTCGAATGTCCGCCCGACCTCGAAGAACAACCCGGCCACACCGCGTTCGGCCAACCGCCGGATGTACAGCCGGCGGCCGGCGTCGCCCACGTCGAGCAGGCCCACACCGTTGGTCAACAGCACCTCGTCACCGCGCAGCAGGCCCGCGATGTCGTAGAGATCGGTGGAATGGACCCAACGCACCGGGTGCTCGAGACTGTCATGACCGCTGAGCACGGCAGGACGCGCCGACTGCAACGACGGGTGCGCCAACACGTCTCTCACGGTCAAGGACATACGACAGTATGACCCATGGAACCCCTCAAACCTATGACACAACGTCCGTTGTCGCAGGGCCGACAGGCAGGCATTCTGGTCCACATAGGAGTGAGGAGCACACGTGACGGTCACACCGACGTCCGGACACTCCTCTGATCATGTTGCAGCACAAGACGATTACCCCGATAGAGGAAGATTGCCATGACCACACTCGTCACCGGCGGCCGCGGCTTCGTCGGCCGCCACGTGGTGGACCAGTTGCTCGCCGACGGCGAACGCGTCGTCATGTACAACCGCGACTACTCCGTCGACCCCCGGGACGGAGTCGTGGCGGTCCTCGGCGAGCTGTTCGACATCCCGCGCCTGACCGAGACCCTCCGCACCTACGAGGTGGACCGCATCATCCACACCGCCGGCCAGAGTCATCCGGCGATCTCGATCGAACTGCCGGTCACCACCTTCGCGGCCAATGCCGATGGCACGCTTGCGGTTTACGAAGCAGCCCGGATGACCGGCGTGCGTCGCATCGTGTTCTTCTCCTCGGAGTGCGCCCTGGGCAACATCACCGAGGACGGACCCGTCACCGAGGACGTCAAGCCGGCGCCCACTACCGTCTACGGCGTCACCAAGGTGGCGGGCGAACTGCTGGGCAGCGCCTACAACTCCCTCTACGACATGGAAATCGTCTCGCTGCGCATCACCGAGGTGTACGGACCGGGCCTGTGGATGCCCAGCCTGCTGGGCGACATGATCCGGGCCGGCCTGCGCGGTGAGACCTTCACCCTCGAATCCGGCGGTGACCACGGGTTCCAGTTCGTCTACGTCGACGACGTCGCCACCGCCGCCCGGTTGGCGTCCACCACCGCCAACCTGACCCAGCAGGCGTACTTCGTCTCGGGCGGCGATCGGATGACGGTCTTCGAGACCGCCGACCTGCTGAAGAAGTTCCTGCCCGACGCCCGCTTCGACATCGGTCCGGGCTACCTGCCCGACTGGGATCGACAGGTCCGGTTCGATCTGAGCCGGTCCGAGCGCGACCTCGGCTACGTACCGGGATGGGCGCTGGAGAAAGGTCTGGAGAAGCAGATCGAATGGCTGAGAGGACACGCACATGGGTGAGATGACAAACCGCATTGCCCTGGTGAGCGGGGCCTCCTCCGGGATCGGGCTGGCCACCGCCGCCACCCTGGCCCGCGAAGGGGCCGACGTCGCCGTGCTGGCCCGGCCGCAGGACGACCTGACCGAAGCCGTCCGCGTTGTCGAGGAGCACGGCAGGCGCGCGCTGGCGGTCAGTGTCGACGTGCGGGATTCGGCCGCGGTACGCGCGGCGT
Organism: Mycolicibacterium nivoides; assembly: GCF_003855255.1. Taxonomy (NCBI): domain Bacteria; kingdom Bacillati; phylum Actinomycetota; class Actinomycetes; order Mycobacteriales; family Mycobacteriaceae; genus Mycobacterium; species Mycolicibacterium nivoides. The sequence goes on from NZ_CP034072.1 coordinate 5,631,960, forward strand.
TCGAACAAGTGGAAGACCAACTCGGTCCGATTGATGCGGTGCTCAACAACGCCGGAATATCCCGCGTCGCACCGCTTATCGAGACGACCGACGAGATCCTCGACGACCTGATGTCGATCAACGTGGCCGGATCGTTCTACGTGCTGCGCGAGGCGGCCCGCGTCATGCAGCCCCGGGGCGCCGGCGCCATCGTCAACACCGGCTCAGAACTGGCGCTCATGGGCCAGCCCGGCTTCGTCGCCTACACCGCCACCAAGGGCGCCATCGTGTCGATGACCCGCAGCGCCGCAGCGGAACTGGTGTCCTGGGGCATCCGGGTGAACTCGGTGTGTCCCGGCACCACCCGGACCCCTTTGTTGATGGTCGAGTTCGAGGACAGCGCCGACCCCGAGGCCGAGATCGCCGAAATCGCGGCCAGTGTCGCCGCCGGACGGTTCGGCGAACCGCAGGAGATCGCCGAGGCCGTGGTGTTCCTGCTGTCCGACCGGGCCAGCTATGCGGTCGGCACACACCTCGTCGTCGACGGCGGACGATCCAGCTGCATTCCCGCCGGCAACATCGGCGTTTCCCACCAGTGACAAGGAATTTCGACATGGCTGAACAGAGACCCCGCATGTACCGGGACATGACCTGGCCGGAGATCGCCGAGGCGGCCCGGGCCGACATCCCGGTCGCCATCCCGATCGGCTCGACCGAGCAGCACGGCCACCACCTGCCGGTCTGCACCGACTGGCTCATCCCCGAGAAGCTGCTGGAGGAGGCCAGCCGCCGGACCGACCTGGTCGTCGGGCAGTTCGTCCCGTTCGGATACCGCAGTCGCCCGGGTAGCGGTGGCGGACAACATATCCCGGGCACCCTGTCGCTGCGGGCCACCACGTACATCGCGCTGCTCGAGGACATCCTCAGTGAGCTGAAGCGGGCCGGGTTCCGCAACATCGTGCTCTACAACTGGCACTACGAGAACAGCGGCTTCATCTACGAGCCCGCATTCCTGATCTCCGAGAAGCACCCGGACCTGAAGATCCTGGTGATGGAGGACGCCAACCCCGACTTCACCGCGGACCGCCAACAGGCCATCTGGCCGGACGGTTTCCCGGGCCTGGCGCTCGAGCATGCCGCCGTGATCGAGACCTCGCTACTGCTGCATCATGCGCCGCACCTGGTGCGGCCCGAGCACATCAAGGCCGACGCTCCCCAACGAGTCGTCAACCACGATGTGCTGCCGATCGACACCCGGATGTCCACCGCCAGCGGTGTCTTGTCGTCTCCCGAGGCCGCCACCGCCGAGAAGGGCAAGATGCTCACCGAGTGGATGGTCGACCGGCTGGTGGCGATCCTGGACGAGGAATTCGCCGAGCGCCGCTGATTTTCCTCTTCCCCTTGCACCGCGAGCGACCGTGTCTGTACGCCAACACGCCGTAATCTGCGTACTTTTGGGGTCGCTCGCGGTGCTGGGTTGTCACCCGTGCAGGTGGAGTGGTGCTCCGGACACGGCCATCAGCGCCTCTCCCAACGCCTCGTTCTGCGTGGGGTGGGCGTGGACGAATCGGGCGGCCTCGTCGGCCTTGACGCCGAGGTTGTAGAGCATCTGGGCCTCACCGATCAGCTCCGAAACGCCGTGGCCGATCATGTGCACGCCCGCCACCGTGCCGGCCGGGTCGACAACGAGCTTGATCGCCCCGGACGCCTTGAGGATCTGGCTGCGCCCGTTGCCGGCCAGGTCATAGGTGACGGTTTCCACCCCGTCGCCGTAGCGTTCCCGCGCCGCCTCCTCGGTGAGCCCCACCGAGGCGATCTCGGGGTTGCAGTAGGTGACCCGTGGGATACCGAGGTCCGCGACGGGCTCGGGGTTACGCCCGGCGATCTGCTCGGCGACGAAGATGCCCTGCTGAAACGCCCGGTGCGCCAACTGGAGTCCACCGACGATGTCGCCGATCGCGTACACGCTCGGCACGCTCGTGTGCAGTGCGTCGTCGGTCACCACGAACCCGCGGTCGAGTGTCACCCCGGCCTCGGCGAGTCCGAGGTCGGCGGTACGTGGGGACCGGCCGACGGCTACCAGCAGCACATCGGCGGACAACTCGTCGCCGGACTCCATGGTCACGCGCACTTCGCCGCGATCGGTGGCGACCGCGGTCAGCCGGGCTCCGGTTTTGGCGGTGATCCGGCGGCGCCGGAACAACCGCTCCAGATAGGTGGAGATGGCGGCGTCCTCATTGGGCACCAGCCGTGGCAGCGCTTCGACGATGGTCACCTTGGTGCCGAACGAGGCCCACAGACTGGCGAATTCGACGCCGATCACGCCGCCGCCGAGGATGATCGCCGATTCGGGGATGGTCTCCAGTTCCAGGGCCTGATCGCTGGTGAGTACCCGATCGGACGGCGCGATGAGTCCGGGGAGCTTCGGCGCCGACCCGGTGGCCAGCACGATCGATTTTCCGGTGATGGTGGTGCCGTCGACCTCGACGGTGGTGGGCCCGGTCAGTCTGCCCCGGCCGTTGACGACGGTGATGCCGAGCGTGTCGATCAGCCCGGAAAGCCCCTTGTGCAGGCGTGCCACCACGGTGTTCTTGAAGCCGTGCAGCTTCTCCGGGTCGACACCGTGGAACGCCACGTTGACCCCGAATTGTGCTGCGGTGCGGGCAGTATCGGCGACCTCGGCCGCATGCAACAGCGCCTTGGTGGGGATGCAGCCGCGGTGCAGGCAGGTGCCGCCCACCTGGGCCTCGTCGATCAGGATGACAGACAACCCAAGCTGCGACGCACGGATCGCGGCGGCGTACCCGCCGGGGCCGCCGCCGAGGATGACGACATCTGCTGTACTCACGAATGGCTCCTTGAAAGTTTGATTGCGGTACGTGCCTGGGTGTAGAGCCGCCCGGCCCGGTAGGACGAACGCACCAGCGGGCCGGACATCACTCCGAGGAAGCCGATCTCGCGGGCGATGCCGTCGAGGTCGGTGAACTCGTCTGGGGTGACCCAGCGTTCGATGGGGTGGTGCCGCGGCGTGGGCCGCAGGTACTGGGTGATGGTGATCAGCTGGCATCCGGCAGCATGCAGATCCCGCAGGGCCTGCACGATCTCCTCGATGGTCTCCCCCATGCCGAGGATCAGGTTCGACTTCGTGATCAGGTCTTGGCTGCGGGCCCGTTCGATCACCCCGAGCGAGCGCTCGTAGTCGAAGCCGGGCCGGATGCGGCGGAAGATCCGCGGCACGGTTTCCAGATTGTGCGCAAGGACTTCCGGTGCCGCATCGAAGACTTCGTCGAGTTGTTCGGGGGTACCGGTGAAATCGGGGATGAGCAGTTCGACGCCGGTCCCCGGGCAGGCCGCATGGATCTGGCGCACGGTCTCGGCGTACAACCACGCGCCGCCGTCGGTCAGGTCGTCGCGCGCCACCCCGGTCACGGTCGCGTAGCGCAACTGCATCTGCGCCACGGATTCGGCCACCCGCCGGGGTTCATCCCGGTCCAGCGGCTCGGGGCGTCCGGTGGCGATCTGGCAGAAATCGCAGCGCCGCGTGCATTGGTCACCGCCGATCAGGAAGGTCGCCTCGCGGGCTTCCCAGCATTCGAAGATGTTGGGGCAGCCCGCTTCCTGACACACCGTGTGCAGGTCGTTGCGCTGCACGAGCGAGGCCAGCTCACGGTATTCGGGTCCGGTCCGCAGCTGCGTCTTCATCCAAGCCGGTTTGCGTTCGACCGGGGTCTGCGCGTTGCGGACCTCCAGGCGCAGCAGGCGGCGACCTTCCGGGGTGACGGTCATATCCCTCAGCATTCGACGACGTTGACGGAGACGTTGACTGCCAGCCCGCCCATGGATGTCTCCTTGTACTTGGCGCTCATGTCCATCCCGGTGGCACGCATCGTCTCGATGACCTGGTCCAGGCTCACCCGGTGGGTGCCGTCACCGCGCAGCGCCATGCGGGCGGCGTTGATCGCCTTGCCCGCCGAGATGGCGTTGCGCTCGATGCACGGGATCTGCACCAGGCCGCCGATCGGATCGCACGTGAGGCCGAGGCTGTGCTCCATGGCGATCTCTGCGGCATTCTCGACCTGTCGCGGTGTGCCACCCAGGATTTCGGCCAGGCCGCCCGCGGCCATCGACGCCGCGGAGCCGACCTCACCCTGACAACCGACCTCGGCTCCCGAGATCGAGGCCCGCTCCTTGTACAGCGATCCGATCGCTCCGGCGGTCAGCAGGAACCGGACGGTGGTGTCGTCCGGGTCGGCGATTCCGGACGGGGTGTAGCGCAACGCGTAGTGCAGCACCGCCGGGATGATCCCGGCCGCCCCGTTGGTCGGCGCGGTCACGATCCGGCCGCCCGATGCGTTTTCCTCATTGACCGCGAGTGCCACCAGGTTCACCCAGTCCTCGGCGAAGGCCGGATCACGCTGCGGGTCTTCGGCGTCGAGCCGGACGAACCAGTCCCTGGCGCGGCGGCGGACCTGCAGGTTGCCCGGCAGATAGCCATCGCGGGCCATCCCGTTGGCCTGGCACGCGACCATGACGTCGCGGATGTGCAGGAGACGTGCCCGCACCTCTGCTTCGCTCCGGTTCACGCGTTCCTGCCGCATCATCGCCTGGCTCACCGACAGCCCGTCCCGCTCGGTCAGGGCCAGCAGTTCGGCGGCCGAGTGGAACGAGCCGTCGGCGTCTGCTCCCGCCCCTTCCTGCTGAGCCGGTGCACTTTCGGTGACGACGAAACCGCCTCCCACCGAGAAGTAGGTCTCGCGGTAGAGCACGTCACCACCTGCCGAGAACGCCGTCAATGTCATGGCATTCGGGTGCTGGGCGAGCTGGCGGCCCGGTTGCAGATGCATGTCGGATTCGGTCAGCGCGATGACGATCCGGCCGGCCAGTTGGATCTTTCCGTCGGCCCGAATGGTCGCCAGCCGCCGTTCCATCTCGTCGGTCTCGATCGTCTCGGGCCGGTAGCCCTCGAGACCAAGCAGGATGGCCGGCATGGTGCCGTGCCCGGCACCGGTCGCCGCCAGCGAGCCGAACAGATCCACACCGACCTCGGCGACGTGATCGACCATGTCGCGACCGACGAGTTCGTCGACGAACATCCCGGCCGCCCGCATCGGGCCGACGGTGTGTGAGCTCGACGGGCCGATCCCCACCGAGAACAGGTCGAACACGCTGACCGCCATGGCTACAGCCCCGGGTAGAGCGGGAATTGCTCGGCCAGCGTACGCACCTGCGCTGCAAGGGGTTCGGTGTCGGCGTCGCCCTCGGCGATGAGCGCGGCGGCGATGACGTCGGCGACGCGGGCGAATTCCTCGTCACCGAATCCGCGGGCGGCCAGCGCCGGGGTGCCGATGCGCAGCCCCGAGGTGACCATCGGCGGCCGGGGATCGAACGGCACCGCGTTGCGGTTCACGGTGATACCGACCGCGTCGAGCCGGTCCTCGGCCTGCTGCCCGTCGATGGCGGCGTTCCGCAGATCCACCAGCACCAGGTGCACGTCGGTGCCGCCGGTGAGGACGGTGATTCCCGCGTCCTTGACGTCGGGCCGGCTCAGCCGCTCGGCCAAGATCTGCGCGCCGCGGAGAACCCGCTGTTGACGTTCGGCGAACTCCGGCTGGGCGGCCATCTTGAATCCGACTGCCTTGGCGGCGATGACGTGCTCCAGCGGTCCGCCCTGTTGCCCGGGGAACACCGCCGAGTTGATCTTCTTGGCGATGTCGGCCTCGTTGGTGAGGATGACGCCGCCGCGCGGCCCACCCAGGGTCTTGTGGGTTGTGGAGGTCACGACGTGGGCGTGCGGCACCGGGGACGGATGCAGGCCGGCTGCGACCAGGCCCGCGAAGTGAGCCATGTCGACCATCAGGTAGGCGCCGACCTCGTCGGCGATCTCGCGGAACCGGGCGAAGTCCAGCTGCCGCGGGTACGCCGACCATCCGCCGATGATCAGCTGCGGCCGGTGTTCCCGCGCAGCTTCGGCAACGGCATCCATATCGACGAGGAAGTCCTCCTTGGACACCCCGTAAGCGGCGACGTTGTACAGCTTGCCGGAGAAGTTCAGTCGCATGCCGTGGGTCAGGTGTCCACCGCAGTCCAGGGACAGGCCGAGGATGGTGTCGCCCGGCTTGATCAGCGCGTGCATCACCGAGGCGTTGGCCTGCGCACCCGAATGGGGTTGCACATTGGCGAATTCCGCTCCGAACAACGACTTCACCCGGTCGATGGCCAGCCGTTCGATCACGTCGATGTGCTCACAGCCGCCGTAGTAGCGCCGGCCCGGATACCCTTCGGCGTACTTGTTGGTCAGTACCGAACCCTGCGCCTGCATGACCGCGAGCGGAGCGTGGTTCTCCGAGGCGATCATCTCCAGTCCCAGCCGCTGCCGGTGCAGTTCGTCGCCGATCGCCGAGAAGATCTCGGGGTCGAAGTCGGCGAGGCGTTCGTCGAGGATGCTCATGGCTAGGCCTCGCTCTTCTCTGCGTATTCGGCTGCGGTCAACAGGTTTCCCGCCTCGGTCGCCTGCACCTCGAACAGCCAGCCGGATCCGTAGGGATCGGACGTGACGAGGGCGGGATCGTCGACGGCTTCGGTATTGACCGCCGTGACGGTGCCACTCACTGGCGGGTAGAGCTCGGACACGGTCTTGGTGGATTCCACCTCGCCGCAGCTTTCGCCTGCGGTGATGGTGGACCCGACCTCGGGCAGGTCGAGGTACACCAGGTCACCGAGCGCGGCGGCGGCGACCGAGGTGATCCCGACCTTGACCGGGGTGTCCGGCAGTGCGGCACCGGGTGCGATGAGCACCCACTCGTGCTCTTCGGTGTAGCTACGGTCGTCGGGGATTGTCTGAGTGGTCATGTCGGGTCCTTTCAGCTGCGGCGGTAGAACGGCGCCGGGGTGATTTCGAACTGTTCTTTCTTGCCGCGGATGTCGACCTGCACGACGGTTCCGGGTTCGGCCAGCCCCGTGTCGAGGTAGGCCAGTGCGATCGGGTAACCAAGGGTCGGCGACAACGCGCCTGACGTCACCATTCCCACCGCGGCCCCGTCGGTGTTCTCGACGGTGTAACCGGCCCGGGCCGCGCGGCGGGTCGCGCCCTTCAGCCCTACCAGGACACGCGAGACCGGCAACTCGGAAAGTCCTTGCAGCGCATCGCGTCCGACGAACTCCTTACCCAGGCGGACGACCTTGCCCAGGCCGGCCGCATACGGGTTGAGCTCGCGGGTGAGCTCGTGTCCGTAGAGCGCCATTCCGGCCTCGAGTCGCAAGGTGTCGCGGCAGGCCAGCCCCGCGGGCAACCCACCGACCTCGGTGGTGGCCGCCAGCAAGGCCCGCCACAACTCCACCGCCTGCGCGTTGGGCACGTAGAGCTCGAAGCCGTCCTCGCCGGTGTAGCCGGTACGCGCCAACAGCACATCGATACCGGCGACCTGCGCCGCGGTCACCGCGTAGTACTTGAGATGCGCGACCAGTTCCAGCTGCTCGTCGGGCACCAGAGAGCTGACGATGCCTTCCGCCGCGGGCCCCTGAACGGCTATCAGTGCGGTGCTGGCCGACTGGTCGTCGACGTCGGCATCGAATTGTGCGGCCCGGCTCGACAGTTCACGTGCCACGGTGGGGGCGTTCGCGGCATTGGCGACCACCAGGAAGCGGTCGTCGGCGAGCCGGTAGACGACCAGATCATCGATCACGCCGCCGTCGGCATCGCACATGAGCGAGTACTTGGCCCGGCCCATGCCGATCTTGGACGCCTCGCCGACCAACGCGAAGTCCAGCGCCTCGCCGGCTTGAGGCCCCGTGATGGCGATCTCGCCCATGTGGGACAGGTCGAACAACCCGGCGGTCTCCCGGACCGCCTTGTGCTCAGCCAGTTCACTGCCGTACTTCAGCGGCATTGCCCAGCCGGCGAAGTCGGTGAACGCGGCACCCAATCCCCGATGTTCGTCGAGCAGCGGTGAGGCCGGGGTGTGGTTGTCGGTCATGCAAAAACCTCCTGGAGGATCTCGACGGTGTCGGTCTGGAATGCCTCTGGCGCAGGGCACGAGCAGGCGAGGTTGCGGTCGCCGTGCACGCCGTCGATACGGCGGACCGGCGGCCAGTACTTGTTCAGCCGCAGGGACGCAACGGGATACGCGGCGTACTGCCTGCTGTACGGCAGGAGCCACTCGGCATCGGTGACCTGCTCGGCGGTGTGCGGAGCCTGCCGCAACGGGCTGCTTTCGAGCGCCCACTCTCCCGAGCCGACCCGGCTGATCTCGTCGTGGATGTTGAGCATGGCCTCGATGAACCGGTCCAGTTCGGCCAGGTCCTCGGATTCGGTGGGCTCCACCATGAGCGTTCCGCTGACCGGGAAGGACAGGGTCGGGGCGTGGAAACCGTAGTCGATCAACCGCTTTGCCACATCCTCCGCCGTCACTCCGGTGCGCTTGGTGATCTCGCGCAGATCGAGGATGCACTCGTGTGCGACCAACCCGGTTTCCCCGGTGTAGAGCACCGGATAGTGCCCGGCCAGCGATGTCGCCAGGTAGTTGGCGCCCAGCACCGCGGCCTTGGTGGCCGCGGTCAAGCCGTCGGGACCCATCAGTGCCAGGTATGCCCAGGTGATCGGCAGAATGCCGGCGGAACCGTAGTTGGCGGCCGATACCGGCGCCGGCCCGTCCTGCAGCGGGTCACCGGGCAGGAACGGGGCCAGGTGTGAGCGGACCGCGACGGGTCCGACGCCCGGGCCGCCGCCGCCGTGCGGGATGCAGAATGTCTTGTGCAGGTTGAGATGTGACACGTCGCCACCGAACTCGCCAGGTTTGGCAAGTCCCACAAGAGCGTTCAGGTTGGCCCCGTCGACGTACACCTGTCCGCCGGCGCGGTGGACGAGATCGCACACGGTGCGGACATCGGTTTCGTACACGCCGTGAGTGGACGGGTAGGTGAGCATGATCGCCGCGACCCGCCCGTCGTGGTCGGCGAGCTTGGCCTCCAGATCGTCGTGGTCGATGTTGCCGTTGGCGGCCGTCTTCACGACGACCACGCGCATCCCGGCCAGGACGGCCGAGGCCGCATTGGTGCCGTGTGCCGACTGCGGGATGAGGCAGACGTCGCGGTGGTCCTCGCCGCGTGACCGGTGGTAGGCGTTGATGGCCAGCAGGCCCGCGAGCTCGCCCTGGGATCCGGCGTTGGGCTGCAACGAAACCCGGTCGTAGCCGGTGATCTCGGCCAGCCAGGTTTCCAGATTGCCGATCAGCTCGAGGTACCCCGCGGTCTGTTCGGCAGGCGCGTACGGGTGGATACCGGCGAACCCGGGCCAGCTGATCGGTTCCATCTCGGCCGCGGCGTTGAGCTTCATGGTGCAGGATCCGAGCGGGATCATGGTGCGGTCCAGCGCCAGATCCCGGTCCGAGAGCTCCCGCAGGAAACGCAGCATCGCGGTTTCGGATCGATGCGTTTGAAACACGGGGTGCTGCAGGTACTCCGACGTGCGAAGCAGAGCGGCAGGCAACGCGAACGGACGATCGGTGGCCGTCGGCGAAGCACCGAACACCTCGAGCACGCGCCCGACCACGTCGTCGGTGGTGCACTCGTCGCAGGCGATGCCGACATGGTCGGCGTCGACCAGACGAAGGTTGATACCGGCCCGGTCGGCGGCCGCCACGATCTCGTGGGCGGTGCCCGGGACCCGCACCAGCACGGTGTCGAAGAACGAGTCGTGCACGACCTCACGCCCCGCGGCACGCAGACCGTCGGCCAGCGCGACGGCGTGCCCATGGACGCGGGTTGCGATGGCGCGCAAGCCTTCCGGTCCGTGGTAGGCGGCGTACATGGCGGCGACGTTGGCCAGCAATGCCTGCGCGGTGCAGATGTTGCTGGTCGCCTTGTCGCGGCGGATGTGCTGCTCGCGGGTCTGCAGTGCGAGCCGGTAGGCCGGCTTGCCCGCCACGTCGACCGATACCCCGACCAGACGGCCGGGCAGCATGCGCTCCAGACCGGACCGCACCGCCATGTAGCCGGCGTGGGGACCGCCGAAGAACAGCGGCACGCCGAACCGCTGTGCCGAGCCCACCGCGATGTCGGCGCCCTGCTCGCCGGGGGCCGTGATCAGGGTCAGCGACAGCAGGTCGGCGGCGACGGTGGTGAGCATTCCGCGCTCGTGTGCCGCGGCGACGAGCGGGGCGAGGTCGCGCACCGCTCCGCTGGCGCCCGGGGACTGGAAGACGACGCCGAAGGCGTCGCCGGCGGGCAGCGTCCCGGTCAGATCGGCGACCACCACCTCGACGCCGACGGCTTCGGCCCGCCCGCGTATCACCGCGAGCGTCTGCGGCAGGCAATCGGCATCCAGCACCACACGGTTGGACGACACCTTCTTGTTGGCCCGCCGCATCAACAGCACCGCCTCCATCACCGCGGTGGCCTCGTCCAGCAGCGATGCACCGGCGACCGGCAGCGCCGTGAGGTCCTCGATCAGCGTCTGGAACGTCAGCAGCGCCTCTAGCCTGCCCTGCGAGATCTCCGGCTGGTACGGCGTGTAGGCGGTGTACCAGGCCGGCGACTCGAGCATGTTGCGGCGCAGGACCGCGGGGGTGATGGTGTCGTGGTAGCCGAGGCCGATCATCTGAATCCGCGGCTGATTGCGGTCGGCCAGCTCGCGCAGTGCCGCGAGCACCTGCTGTTCGGATCGCGCGGCGGGCAGCCGCAAGCCATCGGTGCAGCGGATCTGCCGGGGCACCGCGCTGTCGATCAACTCATCGGTGGTGGCGAATCCGAGAGCATCGAGCATGCGCCGCTCGCCCACTCGGTCAGGGCCGATGTGTCGGTCGCGAAAAGAGTTGTCGTCGTGGACAATTGCGGTGCACTCGGGCATGAGGCGACTCCGGTTTCGGGCATCGCGGTTACACGATGCGTCGTGAAGTGACACCTCCCCGCTCTGTCCTGAAACCTGAGAGTTTTAGCGCGTTGCGCCTTTCCCCTTCGGTAAGCCCGATCCTGCGATCGCGCTGTTCTCCAGAGTTGTCTCGACACTGCGGTATTGGGCCTGAGAGATTCCCGGGGAGGAGTTGCTCCTACGGCGCCTCCGGAATCGGAGGTTCTCCCACAATGCGTCATCGACGTATTGAGTTATGTGACGGATGCTACTCGATCAAGGCGCCGTGGCCGCAACCTCACCGTTGACGGGCAGATTCGACTGCCGTCCGGCGACCATGAGAGACACGATGTCGAACACCACCGTGGCCGCCGCCACGCTGGTGATTTCGGCGTGGTCGTAGGCGGGCGCCACCTCGACGACGTCGGCGCCGACGATGTTGAGGCCGGACATCTTGCGCAGCATCTTCAGCAGTTCGCGCGAGGTCAGGCCGCCGGATTCGGGGGTGCCGGTGCCCGGGGCGAACGCCGGGTCGAGCACGTCGATGTCGATGGACAGGTACACCGGGAGGTCGTCGACCCGGCGGCGCACCACGTCGACGGCCGCGTCGGTACCGATCACGTCCAGGTCGCCCGCCCGGATGATCTTGAACCCCATGCGGGCGTCGTCGTCGAGATCGATCTGGTCGTAGATCGGGCCGCGGATGCCGACGTGGATCGAGTGATCCTCGATCAGCAACCCCTCCTCGAACGCCCGGCGGAAGATCGTGCCGTGCGTGACCGGCGCGTTGAAGTAGGTGTCCCAGGTGTCCAGGTGCGCGTCGAAGTGGACCAGCGCGACGGGGCCGTGCTTGGCGTGCAGGGCACGCAGGTTCGGCAGCGCGATGGTGTGGTCACCGCCGATGGACACGATGCGGCGGTCGCCGCCGGCCAGAATGTCGGAGGCGTGGTCCTGGATCTGCTGGCAGGCCTCGGCGATGTTGTACGGCGTGACGGCGACGTCTCCGGCATCCACCACCTGCACGTGCTCCAGCGGCGCGACACCCAGTTCGACGTGATAGCCGGGACGAAGGGTGCGCGCGGCCTGCCGGACCGCCATCGGACCGAACCGGGCACCGGGCCGGTAGGAGGTACCGCCGTCGAAGGGCACGCCGAGGATCGCGATGTCGTAGTCGGACACCTCATGGATGTCGGCGATCCGGGCGAAGGTGCCCTTCCCGGCGTAGCGCGGGACCTGGGTGGCGGGCAGTGCGCCGATGATGCCGTTGTGCGTGCTCATCTGTGGTTTCCAGCCTTTCGACTCGCCGGGTGTTGACAGTCAGCATCACTCCCGGCGCACACCCGTAGCGAGCAGATAATGCCCAAACACTGACGAGTGCCTTTGAGCAATCGCACAAGGGCCTAGCTCACGCGCACCCGCAGGTCTCCCCCACCCGCAACGCGGGCACCAGGCCGTCCCCGGCAACCGGGGCATCCCCGAGCAACAAGCCGAGCGCCTGACGCGCCAAGGCATCGACGGGTTGCTGCACCGCGGTGAGCCGCACCTGCCCGTAATCGACGGCGCTGCCGTCGAAACCGACCACCCCGACGTCGCCGGGCACCCGCAGTCCCGCATCGCTGATCGCCCGGATCGTGGCGGCCGACTGGCCGTAGGTGCCCACCACGAACGCGCGCGGGACGTGTTCGGCGCGACGCAGAAACTCCCCGACCGCGCCGTACGCGCCGGACGGGGTGAGATCGGTCCGGATGAGCGGGAGGTCGTGCCCGACGACGGCGGCGACTCCCTCGAACCGCTGTTGCACGGTTTCGCGGTCACCGTGATGGACGTCGTCCTCGGTGAAACCGCCGACGAACGCGACGTCGCGACAACCATGGACATCGAGCAGGTGCCGGGCGACGAGTGCGCCGGCATTCACGTGGTCCACCCCGACGATGTCGGCTTCCACCTCACCGCGGATGTTGTGCATCCACACCACCGGAATACGTTCCTGCCGACACAGATTCGCCGTTCCGGGGGCGTTCGCCGCCCCGACCACCAGCAGTCCGTCGACACCGACTTCGGCGAACGCGGCCGCGAACTCAAGTTCACGTTCGGGGTCATAGCCGGTGTTGCCGATCAGCGTCAGGTGGTCGCGTGCCCGGGCTTCGATCTCGATCCGCCCCACGAACTCACCGAACAGCGGCAGCGTGAGGTCGGGGACCAACAGCCCGATCTGCCGCCATCGCCGCGACCGGCGCAGCGCCCTGGCCCGTACATCGGGCCGGTAGTTCAACTCGTCGATCGCACTGATCACCTTGGCCCGCAACAATTCCGATACCGGACGCGGGCCGTTGTTGAGCACATAGCTCACCACCGCCGTCGAGGTGCCGGCGCGGCTGGCCACGTCAGCCAGTGTCGGACGTTTACCACTCACAACGGCTGGACCCTCCGCTCGTAGATGACAGCTCGAAAGAGTTTGAATCACCTCGATTGTGACGGTTCCGCCCACGCTTCGCCTGCTTACGCTAATCGATTAGAACCGTAACGAGGAGGACCCGTGGTTGTAACCGGACGTTGGTGGAGTAACTGACATGGCATTTGTACGTCCCAGCGGAGTCAGCTACCTCGATCCCGACCTTGTCCACGACAGCTACATCCTGTTCACCGGCGCCGACGGAACCACCCGGGTGATCGACCTCAACGGCACCGTGGTGCACGAGTGGCCGTATGCAGGTGTTCCACCGCGCATTGTGGATCCTGCGCTCAACGACGGGCGCCTCGGCGACGTCGGGGTGCAACTGTCCGACAGCGGCGACGCCCGCGGCGGTATCTACGCCAACGGCACCGTCGGCCAACTCAACTGGGATGGCGAGATCGTCTGGGAGTGGGGCACGCAGGCACCCGACGGTGCGGCCCGGCAGAACCACGACTGGGAACTGTTGCCCAACGGCAACCGCCTGATCCTGGTCACCGTTCCCCGCGTGGTGCCCGGTCTCGGTGAGCACACCGTGGGCGATCAGGGCCTTTACGAAGTCACACCCGAAGGCGAGATCGTCTGGCGGTGGCTGGCCGGCGATCACCTCGACGAGTTCGGATTCTCCGAGGCCGGATGGGAAGCCCTGCGCCACACCGTCGCTCGTGACCCCGACGATCCCTGGGGATACCTGGAGATGAACAGCGCCAAAACCCTTGGGCCCAACCGCTGGTATGTGGATGATCCGGACTCCGTCTTCCACCCCGACAACATCCTGATCAGCTTCCGCAAGGCCAATATCATCGCCCTGATCGACAAGTCGTCCGGAGCCATCGCCTGGAAGCTGGGTCCCTACTACGACGCCGAGTTCGGCGCCCAGCATCAGCGGATCAACGTGCACAAGGTGCCGCGCCCGGTCGATCAGACCTCCGGTCAGCACAACCCGCACATGATCGCCGCGGGCCTTCCCGGTGCGGGCAACATCCTGGTGTTCGACAACCAGGGCGGCGCCGGATACCCGGCCGCACCACTGGGCATCTACGCCGGATCCCGGATACTCGAGATCGACCCCGCTACCAAGGAAATCGTGTGGCAGTACACCGCTGAAGACTCAGGTCTGCCCACCTGGACGTTCTTCAGTTCGTTCGTCAGCAATGCCCAGCGACTTCCCAACGGCAACACCTTGATCACCGAGGGGATGCAGGGGCGGTTGTTCCAGGTCACCCCCGACGGCGATGTGGTGTGGGAGTACCACAGCCCGCACCAGGGCTACGGCGTGGCCGGTGAGCCCGAGGTCAAGCAGACCAGGGTGCCCGGCGTCGACCGGCTCACCCGGACCGCGCTGGTGTACCGGTCGCAGGCCGTGCCGTTCGACTGGGTGCCCGCGGGTACCTCGCGCGAACCGCTGCGCGCAGTGGGAACTGAATCGGGAAGCCGTCCATGACAGCCGGTTTGGCGGTCCGGACACCGGCCGCGAGCGCGGGCCGATACCCGGGCCCGGCCCGGGTGCGGTCGGCGTTCGCGCGGTTGGGTGTCCTGGGTTGGACGGTCGCCGGCCTGGGGATCGCCGCGGCGTTGTGGTCGCTGATCGTGGCGACCGGGCGGTTCCCGCGGCAACTGTTCCCGAGCGTGCCGGAGATCCTCGCGGCCGGGCAGACCCTGTGGACCGAGGGCCTGCTGGCCGACGACATCGTCGCCAGTTTGCGCAGGGCGGCAGTCGGTTTCGCGATCGGTGCCGCCGCCGGGATCGTCGTCGCGGTGTTCACCGCAACCACCAAGGCGGGGCGCAACCTACTGCAACCGGTGCTGCGGGTGTTCTCGCCGATCCCGACGATCGGCCTGGTCCCATTGGCAATCCTGTGGTTCGGGCTCGGCGAGAACAGCAAGCTCCTGGTCATCGCGCTCGGCGTCTTCGTCCCGGTATGGATCAACAGCCATTCCGGGTTGGCGAGCACACCGGTCGACTATCTGAAGGCCGCCCGCTGCCTGGGGGCCGGCCGCTGGCAGACGTTGTCCAAAGTGGTGCTGCCCGAGGCCGCCCCCGATATCGCATCGGGCCTGAGGGTGGGGGCCGCGATGGCGTTCGTGCTCATCGTGGTGGCCGAGATGACCGGTACCACTGCGGGTATCGGCTACCGGATCTCCCAGGCACAGCTGTTCTCCCAGGCCGATCGGCTGATCTTCTGCCTGATCATCCTTGGCATCGTCGGCGCGCTGTGCGACCTGCTGGTCGCCTCGGTCACGTCCCCGTTCACCCGTTGGGCTCAAGAGGAGCGCTGATGGCCATCCAGACCCACGAACTCGTGGTGAAGTTCCCCGGCAAGCAGGAGCCGACGCTCAAGGGCATCTCCCTGACGATTCCCGACGGGTCGTTCTCCGTCCTCGTCGGCGCCTCCGGCAGCGGCAAGTCGACACTGCTGCACTGTCTGGCCGGGCTGATCACCGCGACCGCGGGCACGGTGACCGACAGTGGCGAGGCGGTCACCGCACCGCATCCCCGACGCGGCGTCGCATTCCAGCGCGATGTGCTGTTCCCGTGGATGACCGTCGCCGACAACATCGACTTCGCCCTGTCCGCCCGGAGGCTGTCAAAACCCGAGCGCCGGAACACGATCCACGAACTGCTGGACTTGGTGGGCCTACATGACGAGGTGGCCGCACAGCGCCCCGGTGAATTGTCCGGCGGTATGCGGCAACGGGTCAGCATCGCCCGGGTGCTGGCCGGGGAGCCGACGGTGATGCTGATGGACGAACCGTTCGCGGCGCTCGACGCACTCACCCGGCTGCGCATGCAGGATCTGCTGATCGATCTGTGGACGCGGTTGAACCGCACGATCGTCTTCGTCACGCACGACATCGACGAGGCGATCCGGCTCGGCGACACCGTCAGCGTGCTGCGCGACGGGCAGATCGCCGATCAGATCACCAACCCGTTGAGCCGGCCCCGGCCCGCCGACGCACTGGCAGACCAGCCCGGCTACAGCGAGATCCGCAAGACCCTGCACCACCAGCTCGGCATCGACCACGCCGTGCACTGATCCCCTACCCCCACAAAGGAACCCATACCGTGAAGACTCCTTTCCGGCGCATCGTCGCCGCAGCGGTTGCCGCTGCCGCACTGGCTGTGACAGGCACCGCCTGCACCGACTCGGGTACCGCGAACGCCGATCAACTCACCGTCGGGTTCGTCGTCGACCCATCCTGGGCGCAGGTCCCCGTCGCCGCCGACACCGGCCTGTTCGACAAGCACAACGTGAACGTCAAGGTGGTGAACTTCCAGTCCGGCGTGGAGGCACTGCAGGCCGCGGCCGCCGGTCAGGTCGACATCACCACCGCCGCCGATGTGCCCACCTCGACCGCGCTGACCCGCACTCCCACCCTGCGGGTGATCGCCGACGGTTCCCGCTGGGAAGGCTCGCGTATCGTCGCCCGGCGCAGCGCGGGCATCAACACCGTCGCGGATCTGGCCGGCAAGTCGATCGGCACTCCACTGGGCACGAGTGCTGCCTACTACGTGTCGAACGCCCTGGCGCAGAACAACATCAAGGCTGAGCTTGTACAGGTCGCCCCGTCTGCGATCGTCACCGCCGCCACCCAGCGCAATGTCGATGCCGTATCGATCTTCCAGCCCTACCAGGCGCAGACCATCAAGGCCCTCGGCGACGACGCCGTGGCCCTGACCGGCGGAACCTACAACCAGCACAGCCTGTTCGTCGCCACCGAATCGGCCGTCTCGACCAAGGGCAAGGCGATCACGGCCTTCCTCGCCGCACTCGGCGACGCGGGCACTGCCCTGTCCCAGCACGACAAAGCCGCCACCGACGCCGTCGCCAAGGCCACCCAGCTGGACCCTGAACTGCTCGCCACCGTGCTCGGCGAGTTCGACTTCACTCTCCAGCTGAATCCGGACCTGGCCGACAAGCTGGCCGAACTCGGGGCGTGGGCCAAGACCCAGAAGTCCATCGATCCGGACACACAACTGCCCGACTACGCGAAGTTCCTCGACAACCAGTTCCTACCGGAGCCGAGTAAGTCCTGAGCACTGTCGCGGTTTCCACAACATCACCCGCGCTTTTCAGCCGTTCGCGACAAGCGGGCACCGAGCGCGCATAGCTACCGTTTCGCCGAGTGAACACAGCCACGTCTACCACGACGCGGCGAGCAGGCGCCTGGGTCTTGGCCCACCTGGCCCAACGCCTGCTGCCGCTGGTCCCCACCCCGCGCAGCTTCAGTTCCGCAACGCGGTCCGTCGCCCCACCGGAGGTCGTCGATGTCGCGACGCGCCACGGCGCTGTCCGGTGCTTCATCTATTCACCCCACCCAGAGGCCGCACTCGCCAAGACCGGTCCGGACGGGCCACCAGTCAACCTGCACCTGCACGGCGGCGCCTTCATCGTGCGCAACCCACGGCAAGAGGAATACATCGCGCACTACATCGCGGCAGAAGTCGGAGCGGTGGTGGTCTTGGCCGACTACGCCACGGCGCCCCAGGTGCGGTATCCGGTGGCCGAAGAGCAGTGTTTCGATGTGGCGTCGTGGATACGCTCTGAAGCCGTCGGCCGCGGCTGGGACGCGGACCGGATGTCGGTGACGGGGGCCAGCGCCGGCGCGAAACTGGCCGTCAATGTGTGCCAACAAGCCCACCGCACAAGCGATGTCATGTTTCGCGCCACAGCCTTGGCCTTCCCGGTCCTCGACCTCAGCCGCGCCGACCGCACCTCGGTCAAGACGCGTCCCCGCATATCGCGCAGAATCCAGCGACTGGCGATCGACGCCTACCTCGTGGACACGAGCTGCTCGCGAGAGGCGCTGGCCTCCCCGTTGTTCGATGACGAGCTGGCAGCCGCGATGCCACCGACACTCATACTCACCGGCGCACTCGACACGCTCGGACCAGAGGGCGACGAGTTGGCGGCACGACTGTCCAGCGCGGGCGTCCCGATCACCCACCATCGCTTTCCCGGCATCGACCATGGCTTCGCCAAGTCAGAAGCACCTACCGCTCACGACGCGATGGAACGCATTGCCGCCCATCTCAACCGGCACCTGCGGTGAGAGTCGGTTAGCGCGTCGCGACAACCCAACACCTACATGTTGGTGCGTTCGCACGAGCGGGCGGACCCGTCGCCTCCTTAGCTTGCTTCTATGCCTAGAACTGGATCCCGACTCAAGACCGCCGACCTCACCGATCGAGTTGTGGTGGTCACCGGCGCCGGCAGCGGTATCGGCCGCGAGGTGGCGCTGTTGTGTGCCCGGCGGCACGCCCGCCTGGCGCTATGTGACATCAACGAGGCAGCGCTCGACGGCACCGCCGGAATGGCTGAGAAGCTGGGCGTCGAGGTGCTGACCTATCAGGTCGACGTGTCCGATGCCGATTCGATGATTCGGTTCGCGCACGCGACCTTCGAACATTTCGGCCAGGTCGACCTGTTGGTCAACAACGCCGGAGTCGGTCTGGTCGGGGGCTTCCTGGACACCAACGTCAAAGATTGGCAATGGTTGATCAACATCAACCTCATGGGTGTGGTGCACAGCTGCGATGCATTCTTACCCGGCATGATCGAATCAGGGCGCGGCGGCCACGTCGTCAATCTGTCCTCGGCCGCGGGCCTCCTGGCCAATCCCCAGCTGACCGCCTACAGCGCTACCAAGTTCGCGGTGCTCGGGTTGTCCGAAGCGCTGCGCATGGAGCTGAAGCCGCATGGCATCGGTGTCACCGCGGTATGCCCCGGCATCATCAACACCGCCATCACGCAGAACAGCGTCATCCGCGGCGCCGCGGATGTTGACGCTCGGCGCAAGCACCTCGTGTCGACCTACCAGAAGCGCGGGTACACCCCGGAGCGCGTCGCAAAGAATATCTTGCGCGCAGTCGCCCGCAACCGCGCCGTGGCGCCAGTCGCCTCGGAAGCACATGTGATGTACGTGCTCTCGCGCACCGCGCCACCGCTGGCCCGTTGGCTCGCGGCACGCGCGGCAGAATTTTCCAAGTGACAAACCATAATTGAGGACGGGACATGAAACTGAACGGCCGCAGCGCCCTGGTGACCGGAGCGACGGGTGGCATTGGCCGTGCCATCGCACGCGAACTCGCCGGACGAGGCTCCGCACTCACCGTGACGGGCCGACGCGAGCCGGCACTACACAAACTGGTCGACGAGCTCGGACCGCCCGCCTGCGCCTTGACCGCTGATCTCAGCCGCCTCGACGAAGCGGACGACCTGATGGACCGTGCCGGCGAGGTGGACATTCTCGTCGCCAACGCGGGCGTCGGTATCCCGCAGGATCTCACGATGCTGAGCGACAGCGAGATCGAGGAGGCGGTGCGCGTCAACCTGCTGGCCCCCACCGCACTCGCGCGTGCGGCGGCGATATCGATGAAACGCCGCGGCCGGGGCCACATCGTCTTCATCTCGTCGGGCGCCGGCCTCATCGCGACGCCGGGGAACGGCGCGGTGTACACCGCCACGAAATGGGGATTGCGCGGGCTGGGACTTGCCCTACGCCAAGAGCTGCACGGTACCGGCGTCGGCGTCTCCACAATCTTTCCCGGCCCGATCCGTGACGCCGGGATGCTGGCGGACACGGGAGTCACCCTTCCGCGAGCATTCGGCACGAGTTCGCCCGACGATGTCGCGCGGGCAGTCGCCGGGGCGATCGAGCGCGGCACCCCGGAGACGACGGTTGCGTCGGCCGGCGTGCGGCTGCTGGCCGGGATCGGTTTCGTCGCACCGGTTCTGATCGGAGACCTCGCGCGCCTGGCCGGCGTCGGGCGGGTTCGCGACGCCATGCTCGGGCGCCGGTAACACGGGCGCCGGCACGAGCACGTCGATCAGTTGGCCGGCCGCAACGAATCGGCCTGCGCGGGAACCGTCGTTCCGGAAGCGGAGGTTTCGGCGACGACGTCGGCCAGGGCCAGTGCGACGCGCAGCTCGAGCGTGCGCCGCTCCAAGGACCTTCCCAACAGCTCCTCTGCCTGCCGGATCCGATAGGCGACCGTGTTGTCGTGGACGTGAAGTCGTTTGGCCGTTCGTCCGCGACTGCAGTTCTCGTCGAGATAGGCGCGCACCGTGGCGGCGAGCCGTCGCGTGGTTTCGTCCGCCGCACCCAGTGGCCCGAGCTCTCGTCGCACGAACTGCCGCGCCTGGTCCAGGTTGGCTGTTGCGATCGCCCTCAGCACGACATTGTCGTAACGGGTGACACTGCCGGCCGGGCGGTCGGCGAGTCGCGCGACACGTTGCGCCTCAACCGCTTCCACGTAACTGGAGCGAAACCCCGCGATGCCCGGTGCCGGCTCGCCGATCGCGACGCGTACACCCGGCGCGTTGGCCGTCCGAAACCGCAACTCGTCCAATACTTTCGATGGAATGTGACTGTGTGAGCTGATCCAAGCCGCGGTCGACAGGATTCCGAGCGGATGCACGAGAGGCTTCTGATTGCCGATCGCGGAGGCGATATCGCGGATCGCGGACTCGAGAATGGCTTGTGTGTTGCGGCCTTCTTCATGGGATTCGAGCCATGCGATCGCGGCGACGTGGACCCGGCGGACATCGTGGCGGAGTCGCCGCGTTGCCACGTCGGTGTCGATGGGTTCCCCGGCCAGGATGGTGCCGATGGTCTCGGCCTGGCTGGCGGCGGCGCTACGCAACCAACGGTCACGCTCGGCGGTGTACGCCGCCTCTACCAGGCACAGCGCGGCGTCGACATAGGCGAACATCCATGCGCCACCCAGCTCCGATGCCAGGCGCAGTTCCTCGGCGTTGCTCGCGTGCCGCTCAACGATCGCGTTGAAGTGAGTCGACGTTGCGGCATGCGCGAGACGATAGCTGCGCATGAGCGTGGTGAGCGGTATGCCGTGTTGTGCCCCATCCCGCGCATAATCGAGAGTCGGCGCCTGCAGCTGTGTCGCCTGGGCGGGATCGGCCCCAGCCGACAACACCTGACCGAAGTCGCGAATGCTCGCCTCGGTGCTCGCACGATTGACCTCGAGGGCCTGTTCGTTGACGAGTAGGTCGGCGAGCCGCGCCTGCGTGTAATCGTTCACCGCTGCTGAGATTTCACCGGCACGGTCGATCAATTCGGCAGCGGCAGGACGCAACACCGCCCGCCACACGCGCTGCTGCGCGTCATCCTTCACGCCCGCCCAGGCCGGCTCCATGCAGTGCACGGTAGCGCCCGCCCCGACCGGCGGTGCGCAAATTGAACAACCACCCGGCACAGCGTTGGCGCACGCAGACAAGAGAATGCCGCCCCCACCGGCGGACGATCTTCGCATGCGACAACTGACCAGCCTCGACACACAGTTCCTGGCCATGGAGAACGACCGGGTCCAGGGCCACGTCAGCGTCCTCGGCATCTATGACTCCCACACCGCATCGGGTGAACCCCTTGATGCCGCACTGGTTCGTGGGCTGATCAGCGAACGTCTGCACCTGCTGCCCACCTTCCGCTGGCGCCTCGCCCAGGTGCCGTTCGCGCTGGACTACCCGTACTGGATCGACGACGGCTCGTTCGACATCGAGTACCACGTCCGCGAGGAGGCGCTGCCCGCACCGGGCGATCAGCGTCAGCTCGCCGAGCAGGTGGCGCGAATCATCGGCCGCCAACTCGACCGGGCCCGCCCGCTCTGGGAGGTGTACGTCATCCACGGACTCGACGACGGCGGCGTGGCGGTGCTGACGAAGATGCACCATGCCGCGGTCGACGGAGTCTCCGGCGCCGAGGTCATGAGCATCCTTCTCGATGACACCACCGGGGGCGGACGCGAGCCGGCACCCACCATCGCCGCGGAAAACTACCCGTCGGAGGTGGAGATGCTCGGCCGCGGTCTGCTCGGACTGGCGAGCCAGCCGCTGCGGGTCCTGCGCGCCGGCCCCACGGCGCTGCCGCATCTCGACGACGTCCCGACGATCCGTCATCTGCCGGGAGTCAAGGCCATCGCGCGCAGCAGCCGGCTGGTCAAACGCGCCCTGCGACCCGGCGCCGGCGGGCCGGGCCTGCGGGGCAGCGATGTCAACGCGCCCCGGACCAGGTTCCAGGCACGGGTGTCGCCGCACCGCCGCGTCGCATTCGGCTCGATGTCGCTTGCCGAAGTCAAGGCCGTCAAGAACGCCCTCGGCTGCACCGTCAACGACGTCGTCCTGGCGATCTGCACCGCAGGGCTGCGATCCTGGCTCGACAAGCAAGGTGAGCTGCCCGATCAACCCCTCGCCAGCTTCATCCCGATGTCGGTACGGACGCCCGAGCAGCAAGGCACCTTCGGCAACCGGGTCTCGGTGATGATCACCGAGTTGCCCACCGATACGGCGGATCCCGTCGAGCGCGTGCGCCGGATCAACGAATCGATGCACGCCGCCAAGGAACGCCAGCGTGCGCTTCCTGCCTCGCTGCTGCAGGACGCCAACCACTTCATCCCGCCCGCCCTGTTCGCTCAGGCGGCCCGGTCGCTGTCGCGGTTGGCCGGCATGCGTGGCCTCAATCAGCCGGCGAACGTGATGATCTCGAACGTCCCCGGACCGGCTACGCCGCTGTATCTCGGTGGCGCGCGCCAGCGCGCACAGTTTCCGGTTTCCGGAGTGCTCGACGGTATCGGCATCAACATCACCGTGATGAGCTACCAGGATTCACTCGAGTTCGGAATCGTCGTGGACCGCGAACTCGTCGATGACCCGTGGCCGATCCTGGCCGCACTCGGCGACGGCCTGGAGGAGCTGCGCAACGCCACCCAGACGCCGAAGCCCAAGACCCGGAGCCGTCGGAAGGCGACGTCGTGATCGGAAACATGTTGGGCAGCAACAGCATGGATGACTATCCGCTCACACTGACGAGCATCGTGGACCGCGCTGAGCGCTTTTACGCCGACGTGGATGTCGTATCGCGCCGCCCTTCCGGGGCGGTATCGCGCACCACTTTCGGCAACTGCGCGGTTCGTGCACGTCGTGTTGCGGGTGCACTGAGTGCCTTGGGCGTTCGTGAAGGCGATCCGGTGGCCACGCTGTTGTGGAACCAGAGTGAACACCTTGAGCTGTATTTCGCGGTGCCCGCCATGGGTGCGGTCATCCACACCCTCAACCCCCGGCTGTTCCCCGACGAACTCGCGTTCATCGCCGAGGACGCCGGAGACCAGGTGATCGTCGTCGACGAGTCCCTGCTGGAGGTGTTCGAAACCTTCCGCGCTGGACACGATTTCCGCCACGTCATCGTCGTCACCCACGACACGGTCGCCCCGGCCGGAACCCTCGATTACGAAGCCCTGCTCGCCGACGCCGAACCGGCCGAGTGGCCCATCCTCGACGAACATCGCGCGGCGGCCATGTGCTACACCTCCGGCACCACCGGTCGGCCCAAAGGGGTGGTGTACTCGCATCGAGCGCTGGTGCTGCACTCGCTCGTCGCGGCGCTGCCCGACCAACTGTCCGTATCAGCCAGGGACACAGTCCTTCCCGTCGTTCCGATGTTCCACGCCAACGCGTGGGGCCTGCCGTACGCCGCGGCGTTGGCGGGGGCACGCCTGGTCCTGCCCGGCCCCCGGCTCGATCCGGAGAGCATCCTCGACCTGTGTGCCGTCGAGCGGGTCACCATGACCGCGGGTGTGCCGACGGTGTGGATGGGCATGCTCGCCGCCATCGACGCCGAACCGAGCCGGTGGGAATTGTCGGAGCTCAACCGCCTGATCGTGGGAGGCGCCGCCGTGCCCCGGTCGATGTTCGAGGGCTTCGACCACCACGGACTCACCGTCGTGCAGGCCTGGGGAATGACGGAGACCGCTCCCCTGGGCGCGGTCTGCCGCCCGCCGGCGCGCCTCGATGAGGGCGAACGGGACGAGCAGTACGACTACCGCATGCGGCAGGGTGTCGCCACCCCGTTCTTCGACATCCGCGCCCGCGACGAACACGGCGAAACCATCGCCTGGGACGACGCCGCCATGGGTGAGCTCGAAGTGCGCGGCCCCTGGGTCGCGGGCAGCTACCACGGCGGCCGGGGCGCGGACAGTTTCACCCCGGACGGCTGGTTCAAGACCGGCGACGTGGTACGCATCGACCCACACGGCTGCGTCCGGATCTGCGACCGCTCAAAAGATTTGGTGAAATCCGGCGGCGAGTGGATCTCCTCGGTAGACCTGGAGAACCAGCTGATGTCGCACCCGGCGGTCGCGCAGGCCGCCGTGATCGCCGTGCCCGACGAACGCTGGGGCGAGCGGCCTCTGGCCGTGGTGGTGCTTCAGGACGGGGGCCACGCGTCGGCCGAAGCCCTACGCGAGCACCTCGCCCGGGACTTCGCCAAGTGGCAGCTGCCCGACCGCTTCGAGTTCGTCGAAGCGATTCCCTGCACTGCCACCGGCAAATTCAAGAAATCCGAACTCCGCAACCTGTTCTTGACAGCCTGAAAGGAAACAAACAGATGAGCCGCTACGACATCACCCAGACCAACCGAGCCGTGGAGCGACTGATCGAGTCGACGGACAACCCACGTCACCTCTACATGCTGCACTCCTACAACCGGCACCGCTACCTGGAGATGGCCGGACGCTATGAGGAGATCTTCGCCCCGGACATGACCGTCGAAAAGCCGGTCTACCACTTCAACATGCTCGGCAAGAGCGTCACCGTGGAAGGCACCGAGGCGGTCATGGGGCTGTACCACGCGTGGAAGGACACCGCCCAGTGCATCTTCTACGCCGACGACGAGAAGCTGGCCATCAGCGACGACATGATCGTGTCGACGTCATACATCTACCAGCAGACACCCGGGGTCCTCCTCGCCGCCGAAGGAGTGCCGGCCGACCCCGAGGCCACCTATCTGGTCAAGACCGCCGAGCACATGATCTGGCCCTACGAGAACGGCCGGCTGGTCGGTGAAGATGTC
The DNA here is from genome assembly GCF_003855255.1 of Mycolicibacterium nivoides. Classification (NCBI taxonomy): domain Bacteria; kingdom Bacillati; phylum Actinomycetota; class Actinomycetes; order Mycobacteriales; family Mycobacteriaceae; genus Mycobacterium; species Mycolicibacterium nivoides. The sequence continues at coordinate 5,657,099 of NZ_CP034072.1, forward strand.
TGGGAGTACGACGAGACGGCACGGGAATTCATTCAGCTCGATCCGGCCGATGTCCTCACCGTCGAACAGTCGGCGAAGCTGCTCGATCCGCTGATCAAACCGCTGCCGGAGCGCAATCCGTTCCTCGTGTGACCTGGCGGTCCGTGATGTGTCCGCGACGGCCGTCGCGGGACAGGCTCGCGCAACTAGGTGGCCCGGGCCCGCAGCTCACGCCGTCGCAACAGTGCCGTGCCGAACGCGCCGAGCACCACCAGGTCAGCAGCCACCCCGCTGCTGACCGTGGCCAGCACCCAGCCCGCGACACCGGTGGCCAGCACGAACGGAGGCAGCCATTCGAACACCCGCGACCATGACGGCACCGGATGCAGCGCATGGGCCGCCTCTTTGGCCCTGGCGTATTCGGGATAGAACTCGGTGACGGCCACCGCGAAGAAAAGTGCACCCAGCTGCAGAATCCAACCGGTCCAGAAATTGTCGGTACGGCCATAGAGCACGTCCCCGAGGAAGCCGACCGAGGCAGAGAAGCCGAAGGCCGCCGCCCAGACCGCGGTCACCACCATGTTGGTGCGCTTGAAGAGCGGCGTGTCCCAATGGTCCGGCGGCGTGACGTCGCGGGCGTAGGCCGTCGTATACGGTCGGCCGGTCAGCAGGCTGACCAGCGCGAAGATAGCCAATGTGGCATTGGTGATCTCCCCTGACCACATCTCCAGCCAGGTTTTCTGCCCTCTGGAGGCCACCAGACCGACGGCGGCCAGCGCGACGAAGAAGGTCACTCCGAGCGCCTCCAGCACGTGCACCGGAATGTTTCGACGACGGTCCAGCACCAGCACCAGCAGTGAGAAGCCGAGCGCGCCCGACACCGCGATCTCGTAGCGGCCCGGACCGGCAAGAATGGCCATCAACGCCCACGGCAGGATTCCGGACAACGGGGAGTCCAGAAACGCATCGAGGGCTTTGCCGAGCACGCGACGACTGTAGGAAATGCAGCTGGGAAGTTCCCAAGACGGCGGGATCCCCTTGGGCGGACCATGGAGGCATGGCCTCCGACCTGGAAACCCGCGTCGACGAGATCGCCCCGGACATCTACCGCCTGTCCACCTGGATACCGGGGATCACCGAGCACGGTTTTACGTTTAACCAGTTTCTCCTGACCGGCGACGAGCCCTTCCTGTTCCACACCGGTCAGCGGTTTCTGTTTCCGCAGGTCTCGGCGGCCATCGAGCGCGTGCTGCCGCTGACCCGGCTGCGCTGGATCTCGTTCGGACACCTGGAAGCCGACGAGTGTGGCGCGGTCAACCAGTTCCTGGCGGCTGCACCCCACGCCGAGGTGATCCACGGCCGGCTGGCCGTCATGTTGTCGCTGACCGACATGTGTGACCGGGCGCCGGTCACCGCGCCGACGGAGGCCGCGCACGACATCGGTGGGCATCGCCTTCGGTTCGTCGCCACGCCACATGTGCCGCACAACTGGGAAGCCGGGCTGTGGTTCGACGAGGCAACCTCGACGCTGCTCGCCGGCGACCTGTTCACCCACATCGGGCGATGTTCGCCCCTCACCGAGTCTGATTGTGTGGCACCGGCATTGGAGGCCGAGGCGCTATTCCATGCCACCGGCCTGACAACGAATCTGACGCCCACGTTGACCCGGCTGGCCGAGCTGAACCCCACCACTCTGGCGATCATGCACGGCGCTTCGTTCCACGGCGACGGGGCCGGGCAGCTGCGCGCGCTGGCCGACGGTTACGCGGGGCTTTTCGGCGCGTCATAACCCGCACCGATCGCGCGCGATGCGTAGCCTTGGCGCGGTGAAGGCGTGGCAACCGCTGAGCGCCCTGCTGGCTGTGGGTGTGCTGTTGGCGGGCTGCCAATCGAGCATCGAGGGCACGCCTAGCACCAGCCCGCAGTCACCGACCGAGCCGAGTTTTCCGACCGCACGGCCCACCCGGTCCAGCCCAGTGCCCTCGCCGAGCGCTACCTCCGCGGCTCCACCCAGCACGTCGCACGCGCCATCCGGAGCCACCCCGCTGCAACCGCAGAACGGCTACGTGTTCATCGAGACCAAATCCGGCAAGACCCGCTGCCAGCTGTCCAAGCAGGACGTCGGGTGTGAATCGGACTTCACCGATTCACCGGTGATCGACGGCGAGCATGCCAACGGGATCAGGCTCACCCCGGACGGCGAGATCAAGTGGATCGTGGGCAATCTCGGCGACATACCGGTGGTCACCCTCGACTACCGCACGTACAGCGCGGTGGGCTGGACGATCGATGCGAGCGAGGACGGCACGCGGATCAGCAACGACGCCAGCGGGCACGGCATGGTCATCGCTGTCGAAGGGGTGAAAACCTTCTAGAGTCGCTTTTATGAGTGTCGCTCGGCGCGAACGTGCCGCACTGGTCGAGTCCATGCGTGCCGCAGGCCCCGACGCGCCCACCCTCTGCGAGGGCTGGACCACCCGTGACCTGGCCGCCCACCTAGTGGTGCGCGAGCGTCGCCTCGACGCCGCCCCCGGCATCCTGGTGCCCCAACTCGCCGGCTACACCGAGCGCGTGCAGCAGAAGGTGGCCGAAAGCACCGAATGGGGCGACCTGGTCGACCAGGTCGCTGCCGGCCCGCCGCTGTACTCCCCGTTCAAACTGCTGGACCCGCTGGTCAACGTCGCCGAGATGTACATCCACAACGAAGATGTGCGCCGGGCTCAACCGAATTGGGAGCCAAGGGATCTCGATGACGCCACGGTGTCCGCGCTGTCCCGCGGGATCGGCGCGATGGCCCGGATGACGATGGGTAAATCCCCGGCCCGGGTGGCCTTGACCACCCCGGCGGGCAAGACGCTGGCCACCGTCGGCGCCGGTCCGGAGGTGACGGTGACGGGAGAGCCGGGCGAGCTGTTGTTGTTCGCCGCAGGCCGAGAGCCGGCCCGGGTGACCTTCTCCGGTGACGACACTGCCGTCGCCGCGCTGCGCACCGCCCGTCGCGGGCTGTAAAACACCAGGTAGTGCCCAGCTTTACTCATTCTTGATCGTGCGTTGAATCGCCGCCCCGACGATGGGCGCGTGGGTACGCTTTCATCGGTGGAACTGGGGGTTTTGGGGCCTCTTCAGGTCCGAATGGACGGTGCGCCCGTCGTGATACCGGGCGCGAAGCCGCGCGCCATCCTCACGATGCTCGGATTGCACGGTGGTTCGGTTGTACCGGCCGACCTGCTGATGGAATTGCTCTGGGGCGACGATCCGCCACGTACCGCCGCCAAGGCCCTGCAGACACATATCTCCTCTTTGCGTCACGCTCTCGGTGACGGGTTCGTATTGACCGAGGGAACCGGCTGGCGCCTGAACACGGCCGAGACCGACGCCTCGCGTTACAAGTCGCTCGCCAAATCCGGCAGGGACGCTCTCGGCGCCGGTGACACCGGTGGTGCCGTGGCGCGATTCGACGAGGCAGTGGCCCTGTGGCGGGGAATCCCCGAACTGCCCGACTGCCGACGGGGAGCGTCCGAGAAGACCCGGTGGATCGAGGGCCACGCGGCACTGGTCGAAGACCGGGCGGATGCGCTCCTGGCGACCGGTCGTGCGGCGGAGATCATCGGCGACCTCGAGGCGGCCGTGGCGGACGCACCGCTGCGCGAAAGACGTTGGGGCCAGCTGATGCTCGCGCTCTACCGCGCCGGCAGGCAGGGCGAGGCGCTCGGCGCCTACCGCCGGGCCCGCTCATTGTTGGCCGATGAGCTCGGGGTCGACCCGGGACCCGAACTCCGGCGGCTGGAAGCCGCGATCGTCGCCCAGGATGCCGAGCTCGACGTCCCTGCGACACAACATGTTCCATCCGTAACGCGGGCCGTGACCTTCCTGCTGACCGACATCGAAGGGTCGACGGCCGCCTGGGAGACAGACGCCGACGCCATGGCGCTCGCACTGGCGCGACACGACGAGCTCGTCGAACAGGTCGTCACATCCCGCGGCGGCCGGCTGATCAAGACGCGCGGCGAGGGTGATGCCACATTCTCGGTCTTCGACCGACCGTCAGCGGCCGCAGCCGCCGCGATCGAGTTGCAGGACGCGATCTTCCACGAACCGTGGCCGCTGGCCGAACCGATGCGTATCCGCATTGCCCTGCATACCGGCGAGGCCGAGCTTCGTGACGGCGACTACTTCGGTCGCGCCGTCAACCGCGCCGCCCGCCTGCGGTCGCAGGCCTCGGGTGGCCAGATCCTGTGTTCGGGTGCGACCGCCGAGCTGGTCATCGACACGTTGTCCGACGACGTCGCGCTCGTCGACCTGGGCATGCGCCAGTTGAAGAACCTGGCACGGCCCGAGCACATCTTCGAGCTGCGCCTCCAGACCGTCGAAAGTCCACCGCCGACCGGCGATGCACCCATCGAGCGGCCGGCGATGCCCGCGGTGCTCGCAGGACCTGGCCCGTTCGTCGGGCGCGCCCGCGAGCTTGCCGAGCTTCTCGCCGCCTGGCACCAGACGGTCCTGGCCGGCACCCGCGCCGTACTGATCGCGGGCGAACCAGGCGTCGGCAAGACCCGCCTGGCCGGCGAATGGGGCCGGCAGGCCTATGAGCAAGGTGCGGTGGTGCTTTACGGCCGTTCCGACGAAGACCTCGGTGCGCCCTACCAGCCGTTCGCGGAGGCCCTGCGCACGCTCGTGCCCTGTGTCGGTACCAGTCGGCTGCGCGGGCTGCGTGGCGTCGAAGCATTGCTGCCGTTGGTTCCCGGGTTGACCGATGTCCTGCCCGATCTCGCCGCGCCACCTCACGGAGACCCGGACACCGAACGCTACGCACTGTTCGATGCCGTCGTGGCACTGCTCGGAGTCGCCTCGGTGGAAGCACCCATCGTCCTGGTACTCGACGACCTGCACTGGGCGGCGAAACCCACCCTGCTGCTGCTACGCCACCTTCTGCGCTTCGGCGAGCACGCTCGCGTGCAGATCGTCGGCACCTACCGCAGTACGGACCTCGACCGCTCCCACCCGCTGGCAGCGATGCTCGCCGACCTCCACCGCGACGGTAGTGCCAATCGCATTGCCCTCAACGGCCTGGATGAGGACGACGTCAGCACGTATGTGGCCGAAGCCGGATACGACGACGAAGAGTTGGCCCGCGCGTTGGCATCGGTCACCGGTGGCAACCCGTTCTTCCTCATCGAGTCCTTGCGCCATGTGGAGGAGAGCGGCGGGCACTGGGACCCGAGCACTCTGCCACAGGGTGTCCGGGAAGCCGTGAGCCGGAGGCTTTCCCGGCTTCCGGTCGAGACGAACAAGGCACTGGCTGCCGCCGCGGTGGTGGGCAGCCAGTTCCCCCTCGACCTGGTCGAGCAAGTGGTCGGCCAGGACCTGATCGACGCATTCGATGAGGCATGCCAGGCCGCCATCGTCATCGAGGAACCTGGCGGTCGCTACCGTTTCAACCACGCCATCGTCCGGCAATCGTTGCTTGCCGAGCTGGCGTCCGTACGGCGCATGCGGCTGCACCAGCGGATCGCGGCGACGCTGGAGACGATGCCGGGCGCCGATGACGAACTCTTGGCTGAACTGGCCCACCACTACTTCGAATGTGCCTGGGCGGGAAACGCACTCAAGGCCGTCGAGTACTGCCGTCGTGCCGCCGACCAGGCGATGACGCGACTGGCCTACGAGGGCGCGGCCGACCTGTACGACCATGCCCTGCACGCGCTGGACGAACTGGACGATGAGCTGCCCGACCGGGACGACCAGCGTGTCGAACTTCTGGTGGCGCGCTGCGAGGCGCTGCTGGCCGCGGGCGATGTGTCTTCGGCGGCAGGCGCGGTGTCGCAACTGAAAGAAGGAACGCGCGATTCAGCCCGCCTCGCGGCATGGGCGACATGCTTCGACGGCCAGCTCTCGATGCTCGTCGATCCCGAGCGCCTGGACGAGATCGAATCCGCTGTGGCGGCGGCCGCCCTGACGCTGGCCGAATTGAAAGACGCCGCAGGGGAAGCCAAAGCCCACACCGTGCGGGCAGGGTGCCTCGCCCGCCTCGGGCGTGTGGCTGATTGCGAGCTCGCATTGGACAACGCGCTCACCGCAGCGCGTCAGGCGCATGAACACCGTCTGGTGAACGCGGTGCTCGCGGGCGCCCCGCTGGCCGCGTTGTGGGGGCCCAACCCGGTTCCTCGCGCGGGCGGGCGGTGCCTTGACGTGGTGCGTCTACTGCGAATTACGACCGATTCACCTGCGGTCGAAGCGACCTCGACCCGGTGCCAGGCTGTGCTGGAAGCGTTCCGGGGCCGGGCCGCTGCGGCCCGACGCATGATCGACTCCGCCCGGCGCACCGTCACCGAGCTGGGCTTGCGTCATGCGCTCCTTGAAGTCGAGCACTTCGCCGGCATCGTCGAGTTGGTCCTCGATGATCCCGCTGCGGCCGAGGAACATCTTCGGCTTGCCTACAACGGTTTCCGTCGGATGAGGCTGGATGCCGATACAGCGGAGGTGGCCGCGCTGTTGGCGCGCGCGTGTCTCTTGCTCGACCGAACCGTTGAGGCTGAAGAATTGTCCTCGGAGAGTGAACGACTCGCCGGACACGCGTTGAAACCCGCCATTGCCTGGCGCACGGTCCGGGCACAGCTTCTTTCAGATGGTGGCTCACACGAGGAGGCCCGGCGCGTGGCCGAAGAGGCCGTGGCCATCGCCGAGCCCACCGACGTGCTGGTCGATCACGGCGACGCATGTCTGGCATTGGCCACGGTACTGGGAGCAGCAGGCGACAGTGCGGGTGGGCGAGCCGCGGCCGAGCGAGCAGCCGAGCTGTACGAACGAAAAGGGGCTGTGGCGCTCGCAGAGAAGGCACAGCGCATTCTCGGTCAGCGCGACCTGCTGGCCGCTCGTGCTGAACCCGAATCGGCGAGTGCCGAACTCGACGCACAGTACGAGCGATTCGAATCGTTGCGGCGGCCTTCGAAGAAGCAAGTACCCCAGCACTATTCAGATACCGCATGCACACGGGCAAGCCAACGTGCGGTGGCTGCTATCGATGCCGAGGCGTGGGACGAATTCGAGCAGATGTTCGCTCCCGAAGGCTACATCGAGAGTAGGCGCAAGCTCGTTGGCTTCGAGCGAACCGAATTCTCACCACACGGCGTGATGCACCAGACGAGGTGCGACCTCGAGAGCGGGATCATGCGGGCGGAGCATGTCATTCTTGCCGTACGAGGCGAGCGTCTCGCACTTGCACGGGTCATCCTGGGCACTGTCGATGAAAGCCCTGGCGCACCCCAGGACGAAGTTCTCCAGGTGTTCGGCATCGATGAGGACGGCCGAATCGCTCTGCAAATATGGTTTGACGTCGACGATTCGGATGCAGCGCTTGCCGAACTCGATGCGCAGCACGCACTACTCGATCAGCGATATCGGCAAGCATCGCTCGAGAACGCAGCAACGCGAGCCGATGATCGTTTGATCGCACTGTTCGGTGATGGCCGCCTGGACGAGATCGGTGTGCTGTTCACCGAGGACACCCAACTCGACGACAGACGTCAAGGCTTCCGGTGTGAAAGCAATGACCGCGCGACCGCGGTCGACAACATCTGTTCGATCGCAGCCTTGGGGGCCGCTGTTACGAAGTCGACTATCGCGGTGCGCGGGGATCGCCTCTGCCTAAGCCTCCTGCGATTTGAGAATGCCGAAGCATTTTGTGTTGAAGCGCTGGAGATTACCGAGGTCAACTCCGAGGGGTTGATGGTTGCCAAGGTCGAGTTCGAACCCGACGACTTCGACGCCGCTTGCGCCGAGCTCGACGCCCGATACCTCGCCGGTGAAGCCGCCGGCCACGCACACACGTGGTCGGTGATCGCGGAGTCCTACGATGCGTTCAATCGACGAGAGATCGCCCCCACAACCCCTGAGTGGGTGAACATAGACCACCGTCGCGGAGCGGCATTCCAGCCTGGCGACATGGTCAGCTATATCCAATCTGCATGGGAAGATTCACCTGACACCAAGATCCATATCGCGGCGGTACATCGCCTGAGCCACTTCGGAGCGGTTGTCACCCATTTTGCACATGGGACCTCGCGAGGTGGCTTCGCCGCTGAATGGCGGGATATCAATGTTCTCACGGTGGAAGGCGATATGGTCTGCCGCTCTGAGCTATTCGACGAGGACGACCTCGACGCAGCGCTTGCGAAGTTCGACGAACTCACCCGACCGACACCGCCGCTGAGCAACGCGGCAAGCCGAGCGACCGACCGCTTTCTAGAGCGGTTCGCCGCCCGCGACTGGGACGCCATGGCGAAGATGGTGATTGACGACATCAGATTCGACGACCGCCGTCGGGTGATAAACGCCGACCTGCAAACCGGGCGGGACACCTTCATCGAGAACTTCCGGATAGCAGCTGATCTCGGCGCCACACAAGCGCCGACACCCATCGCGATCCGTGGTGAACGCGTAGTCCTCGCAAGCGCTCGATTCTCGCTCGGCGGTGGGGCACCTGAGGAGTTCGGCCTCGATCTCCTGCACGTGATCGAGATCGACGCCGACAACCGCATTGCGGCGACCGTCACCTTCGACCACAACGATTTCGACGCCGCGATTGACGAGCTCGACGCACGCTACCTCGCCGGCGAGGCAGCGCCGCATGCACATTCGTGGTCGGCGGTCGTGGGCGCGTACGCCGCACTCAACCGGCGTGAAATGCCCGCGACGACCGCCGACCATGTGAGCGTCGACCACCGGAGGGTGACATCATTCGCGCCCGGCGATATCAAGGACTACACCCGCAACGCCTGGGATCAGATTCCGGACATCAGCTTCCGCATCGAGGCGGTACATCGGTTGAACGATCGCGGTGCCGTCGTCACCCATGCATTGCACGGAACTTCGCAGGAGGGCTTCGAGGCGGAGTGGCGCGAGATCCACCTCATGACGCTCGAAGACGAGCTGTTCAACCGCAGCGAGATGTTCGACGAAGCAGACCTCGACATCGCTCTCGCACGGTTCGACGAACTAAGTCGCACGGCGAAGCTGAGCAACGCAGCAAGTCGTGTGTTCGAACGCTTCCAGAAGTGTTTGGCAGAAGCCGATCTGGACGCGATGGCGAACATGCTGTCAGATGACATCTGCAGTGAGGATCGTCGTCACATAGTGAGTTCCGGCATCCGGCACGGTCGGGAGGCTGCTCTCGAGGACGCCCGCGTGATCACCGGACTCGGCGCCGGGATCACAGCGACAACAGTCCTTGCGATACGCGGTGAGCACCTGGCGCTCAGGCACACTCAATACGCAGTCGGCCACGTACAGACCGATGCGTATCAAGTCGACCTTCTCGAAGTCGTCGTCGTGAATACCGACCAACGCATCTCCGCTGTAGTCAACTTCGACCCCGACGACCTCGATGCTGCTCTCGCCGAACTCGACGCCCGCTACCTCGCTGGCGACGCGGCGTCGCACGCGCACACCTGGTCACTCACGATGGCTGCTTGCGCCGCACTCAACCGGCACGAACTTCCATTGACAACAGCCGATTTCGTGGACGTTGATCATCGGCGAGCTGTAAGTATCGATGCGGGAGACATGAAGGCGCTTCTTCGTACAGCGCTGGAACATACCCCGGTGATGACGCATCACGTCGAGGCGGTACACCGACTGACCGAATACGGTTCGGTCATCACGCAAGTGGCACACGGTACCTCGGACGAGGGCTTCGACGCCGAGTGGCGGATAGTTGGATTGCTGACAATCGATGGCGATTTGATCAACCGCTGCGAAGTTTTCGATGAGGACGACCTCGACACCGCACTGGCAAGGTTCGACGAACTCGGTCGGACGGCGCCGCGGCCGGAAAACACCGCAAGCCAGGTGATCAGGTGTTTCTTCGCGGAAGTCGCGGAACACAATTGGGACACCGTGAAGGAGTTACTCGCGGTCGACTATTGCGGTGAAGATCGGCGCCACGTCGTGGGTTCAGGTACACGCCAGGACCGAGAAGCTGCGATCGCGTCCACGCGGGTAGTCGCGGACCTATCGTTCACCGTCGACTCGTTGGCCATGATCGCGACCCGCGGCGAGGACCTCGTGCTCAGCCGTGCTCGCTACTCACGCCGAGAGGACAGGACGAACGAGTACATCGTCGAGGTCCTTGGAGTGGTCGAGATTCGCACCGACGGTCGGATCGCTGCGCTCGTCACGTTCGACCCCGACGACCTCGACTCCGCCTTCGCCGAACTCGACGCGCGATACCTCGCAGGTGAGGCGGCCGCCTACCCAGGCGTGTGGTCGGCCATCGCAGAGGGCTATGTCGCACTCAACAGTCGCGAAGTTCCCGAGTTAGCACCGGAATGGATCAACATCGATCACCGACGAGCAGTCGGATTTGCGCCGGGTGAAATGCCCGCATATGTGCGCGCCACGTGGGACCTCGCGTCCGACATGTTGGTCTACGTTGAGGCCGTCCATCGGCTGAGCAATGTGGGAACCGTTGTCACCCATGTGGCAAGTGCGACCTCAGAACAGGGCTTCGAATCCGAGTGGCGGGAGATCGCCCTTCTCGCTGTGGACCGTGCCTTGATCAGCCGCTGTGAACTATTCGACGAGGACGACCTCGGCTCCGCGCTAGCAAGATTCGACGAACTCGGTCGGCCGGCGCCGCGGCTGGATAGTGCCGCAACCCGGATCTGGGCTCGCCTGGCGGATGCCTTCAATCGCCGCGACTTGGCGGGTTTGGTTGCCCTCATGACCGCGGATGGTCAATCGGACGACAGGCGAAAGGGATTGAGCTCATCCCTCACTGGGCTGGAACGGCATAAGGCCATGCACTCGGCGTTCGAGGTCGCACCCATTGGGCTGCGGCTCGATATCGGGCCCGTCGCGACACGGGGATCTCGCCTCCTGCTGACTCATGACCGCAGCCGCGATACCAACGAGACCGGCCAACCGGTCACGGTCGAACTGTTGACGGTGATCGAAGCCGACGACAGCGGCCTCATCCATGACACCGTGAGCTTCGATCTCGAGGACATCGACAAAGCCTTCGAGGAACTCGACGCCCGCTATCTCCGGGGCGAAGCGGCTGCGTATGCGCCCACATGGTCGGTCGTCACGGAGGGCTACGCCGCGCTCAACCGGCACGAGATGCCCCGGGCGACGCCAGACGTTGTGAACGTCGACCATCGGCCGGGCGTCGCCTTCACGCCGGGTGATTTGTTCCCGTACATCCAGGCCTCTTGGGATATATCGCCCGATCTGAAAGTCCACATCGAGACGGCGCACCGACTGTCCGAACTCGGCACGGTCATCACCCAGGCGGCGAAAGGGAGTTCGCACGAGGGCTTCTATGCCGAGTGGCGACAGATAGTGGTTTTCACGGTCGACGGCGACGAGGTGAACCGCTGCGAGATGTACGAGGAGGCCGACCTCGACGCCGCGCTCGCCAGGTTCGACGAGCTCGGTCAGCAGTCGCCCTCGACTTGAGATCGCCGATAGGCTGGCGTCGTGGACTTCCGTGTGTTCGTCGAACCCCAGCAAGGCGCTACCTACTCCGATCAGCTCGCGGTGGCCCGCGCTGCCGAGGCCCTGAGTTACTCGGCGTTCTTCAGGTCAGACCACTACCTGGCGATGAGCGGTGACGGTCTGCCCGGGCCGACCGACTCCTGGGTGACGCTGGCCGGCATCGCACGCGAAACCTCGACGATCCGGCTGGGCACCATGGTCACCTCGGCGACCTTCCGCCATCCCGGACCATTGGCCATATCGGTCGCCCAGGTCGATGAAATGAGCGGTGGCCGTGTCGAATTGGGCTTGGGCGCAGGCTGGTTCGAAGCCGAGCACCAGGCGTATGCGATCCCGTTCCCGCCGCTGGGCGAGCGTTTCGACCGGCTCGAAGAGCAGCTGCGCATTCTGACCGGGCTGTGGGCCACCCCGGTCGGTGAGACCTTCGACTTCTCCGGCGAGCACTACACCGTCGTCGACTCACCGGCACTGCCCAAGCCCACGCAGTCACCCGTTCCGATCGTCATCGGCGGCATGGGCGCCAAGCGCACACCGGCGCTGGCGGCGGAGTTCGCGTCGGAATTCAACGTGCCGTTCGTGCCGCTGGACACCCTCAAAACCCAGTTCGCGCGGGTAGCCGACGCGGTGGCCGCGACGGGACGAGCCGCGGATTCCCTGACCTACTCGGCGGCGTTCGTCGTCTGCGCCGGCCGTGACGAAGCGCAGATCACCAAGCGGGCTGCCGCGATCAACCGCGAGGTGGACGAGCTGCGCAGCAATTCCCCGTTGGTCGGCACGCCGGCCGAGATCGTCGACAAGCTGGCCCCGTTCCTGGAGGCCGGGGTGCAGCGGGTTTACCTGCAACTGCTCGACCAGTCCGATCTGGATCATCTGGAGCTCTTCGCCTCTGATGTCGTCCGTCAGCTGAGCTGATCGGGACCCGCTCCATGGCCGGGCATAGTATCGGTGCCCGTGACCGGTGACGACGACGACCAGGGGCAGCCACCCGAGGCGCCCTGGCATCATTCGACGCCGGCCGTTGCGGGGGCCAGCGCCGCTGCCCTCGCTGTGATCGGCCTGGTCCTGTGGGCAGCGATCGCGCTGACCAGCTCCGGCGGGCCCGAGGATGCACCGATAGATTTCGTCCCGCCCAGTTTTGCGTCGACGTCGGTGAAGACCTCGAAGTCCACCACTACCCGGACCACCACCAGCCAGCTTCCGGTGACCACCGAGTTCGGTCTGCCGGGCGAGTCGGACACCACGACGACGTCGCCTTCGGAAACCTCCGGGACCTCGATCACGTCGGAGACCTCCCCCACGTCGACGACGACAACCACCACAACGACTACGACGACGCAGTCGGGCAGCGCCGACTACGGCGAGTACCCCACCACGACGCGCCACCGACCGCGCACCAACGTGACACGCACGTTGTATCCGCCGCCGGGCGGCTGAACCCGCCTACCATCGGCGCGTGTCGAACTATTACGACGACGACGAGCCCACTCAGTACGCCCCCAGCTACGGCGAGTACTCCGAGCCGCCCGCGCCACCCGCTCCTGAGCCCATTCCCTGGTACCGCAAGCCCGCCGCACTGATCGGCATGGGCGCGGTGGGCGCAGTCATCGCGGCCCTGGTCATCTACGCCCTGGTGCAGCTGTTCTCGTCGGACTCCCCGTCGACGACCACGACCACCACGACGACGACACCGACCACGACCACATCGGTCGCCACCACGGCTCCGGTGGTTCCGGCCCCGACTCACACCGTCACCGAGACCGTGGCACCGACCACCACGACGGTCGAGGAAACCACGACCACCACCACTGAACCCACCACAACAACCACCACGACGACTGCGCCGACGACGACCACCACCACGACCGCACCGGTGACGACGACAACGCAGCCGCCTGCAGGCAACCCTTAGCCTGACCCGGCACAGCCGGTTATCCACAGGTCCTCGAAATGCTTCTGGCCGCCGTCGCGGCTGTCCACGAGTATCGAGAAGGTGGACGTCGGCGATGTGCTCCGTCAACAGGACGGGTTGATCTCGCGTCAGCAGGCCTTTGACGCTGGCCTGCGGGAGCACGAGATCCGGCGACTGCTCAGACGCAATGAGTGGGCACGGGTCCACCTGGGCGTGTACGTCGACCACACCGGACCGCTGACCTGGTCGCAACGCGCTTGGGCCGCAGTGCTTTACGCGGCTCCGGCTGCCCTGTGCTTCGAATCGGCCCTGGGAAGTGAAACGTCTCCCATCCATGTCGCTGTCGCGCGACACCGGACGAAACTGGCCGAGCCCGCAGGAGTCCGCATCCACCACCTTGTGAGCCTTCAGGAGCGGGTTCTGTGGCACGTCAGCCCACCGCGGATGCGGTACGACGAAGCCGCGCTTGATGTCGCGTGCCGCGCCGCGTCCGAACTCGATGCCATCGCCGCTCTGGCCAATGCATGTCAATCTCGACATACGACCGCGCAGCGACTGCTGCAGGCACTTGATTCGCGGAGGCGTTTGCGCCGTCGCCGATGGCTGCGAGCGGTGCTGCTCGACATCGCCGATGGCACCTGCTCGGTTCTCGAGCACGGCTATCTCGTTCGCATCGAGCGCCCGCATGGATTACCCAAGGCCATACGGCAGAAGCGGGCCACGTCATCCGTCGGCGTCTGCTATCGCGATGCCGAATACGGCGAACAGCTCGTCGTCGAACTCGACGGCCGGGTCTACCACGATTCATCTACCAGGCGGGATGCGGATTTCGAACGGGATCTCGACGCCGCTGCCGACGGCCGTTCGACAGTCAGGCTCTCCTATTGTCAGGTCTTCGACCGGCCGTGTCAGACCGCGGGCAAGATCGCTCAGGTGCTGCAGCGGAATGGAATCGCCGTCGCCGGCCATCCGTGCGGGCCACGGTGTGAGTTCACTCGCCTCGACCGCGCGGCGTAGCCGTCAACGCCTCGGATTGCAGTCACTATCAAGCAGTAATCCGAGGCGTCGGTGCGACTCAGGGTGTGGGCGCCACTGAGGTGGGCGTAGGGGCCTGCGTCGGCTCGGGTGCGTGTGTCGGCTCTGGCGCTGCGGTGGGCTCAGGCGCCTGTGTGGGCTCTGGTGCATGCGTGGGCTCAGGAGTTGGCTCAGGAGTTGGCTCAGGCGTGTGCGTCGGCTCCGGCGTCGCAGTAGGGCTGGGCGACGGCGACGGACTCGGTGACGGCACCGGCGGCTTGAACGTCGGGATCGGCAACTGCGGGAGCGTCACCGGCGGAAATACCAACGGCGGCACCGGAATCGGCGGGATCGCCACGGGCGCGGGCGCGGGTGCCGGTGCGGGTGCGGCCGGTCCAGGCCGGGGCGCCTGCGGAGCCGGAGCCACCCGCTGCGGAGCCGGGGCAAGCGGTGCGCTCTGCCGGCTCTGCACCAACCACGGCGCAGATGCTTGCCGGGGCGCGGCTTGCGCTGCCCCAGGTCCGGGCCAGGACGGATCGCGCACCACCACGGTCCTGGTCGGCGGTGCGGGCGCTTGCTGCGCCAGTGGGGACTCGGCCGGAACGTTCTGTGGCGCCAACAGGCTGGATCCGGTCGCGGAGGCATCGAGGCGGTCGGCCCGCGCCGACAGCACCATGCCGACCGTGCCCACGACGGCCAGGAACACCCCCGCGTAGGCCACCACTCCCCCGCGCCGATACCAGGGGATACCCGCGGGAGCCGGCGAAAGGGGCGGCTCGGCGAACACGAATTCCGGCCGGGCCGAATCCTCGGTCACTGATTCGGGGACGAACTCCGCGACCTCAGCCACCGAGTCAGAAACCGACCAGGCCAGAGCAGACGCCGCGACCGTGCCGGTCCCCGCCACAGCAGCCAACGAAGCAGACGGCGCAACCGCCACCTGCGTCGACGTCTCATCGGCACCGCGGCGGCCCAGCAGCGCGGCCCCGACTGCCGCGATCACCTGGGCCTGCGGCACGGTGGTGACCGGCATTCGGAACGCCTCGGAAAGGCGTTGGGTGACAAGGGGTATCCGCGCTCCACCACCAACTGTCACCAGCGCCGCCAGCTGTGCCGGATGAATGCCGTTGCGGCGCAGCAGATCCAGCAGGGCATCGATCACACCGCCGAGCGGCTCTTCGACGACCGCGTCCAGTTCGGCGCGGGTCAGCCTGATCGCGGTCCCAGCCCCGGTCAGGCTGGTGGCGCTCTGATCGCTGAGCTCTTCCTTGGCGGTACGGCACTGTTCGCGCAGCCGGGCCAGTGCGGTCACCGCAGCGGTCCCGGCCGGTTCGGCATCCAGATTGCTCAGGACGTGGCGCAGCACTTCCTGGTCGATCAGGTCGCCGGAGAAGTCCTGATACCGCATCGTCTGCCCGATGGTCGCGAACCCCGCCCCAGCGTCGGCCAGGGTCAGGCTGGTGCCGGAACCACCGAAATCGCAGAGAGCGACGACGCCGCGCGCGGGCAGACCCGGATGCGCCTGGATGGCCGTCAGCGCGGCGACGGAATCGGGAACGACCCGGACGCCGGGCATCGCCCGCCGCACAGACTCAACGGCACCACCACTCCAATGCGCGGGAACCGCCAGCACCGACACCTCGGGACGATGCGCCGGGCTGGTCTCCCGCGTCAGCGCCTCGACCGCGCCGGCCAGTAACCGTTCGGCGTGATGCGTCGAACCATCGGCGGCGACCAGCGGCACCGGGTCGCCCACCCGTCCCACGAAATCGGTGAACACCAACCCGCCATCGACCGACGACGGCGCGCCGACCACGGCCCCGCGATGCGCGGACACGGTGAGCACCGCCCGCCGCACCAGCGGCGCATGATCGGCGATCGCCACCAGATTGGTCGCCCCCACGGACAACCCCAGGCAATCACGCATACCTGTATGTCGACGGAGAGGCCCAAATCGTTAAGCCCCGGGTACGTGAGGTTCAGTACTGGCGCGACGAGTACTCGGCGACCAGTGCCTCGGCACTTCGCACCGCGGCCCGGCAAGCCCGCGTGGTGAACGGATCGTTGAGCGGATGATCGGCCCGGCGCCGCCAGCGCTGCGCCGCGGCGAAGGCCGAACGAGGCCCGTCGAAGGGGGCGTCGGGCTGCAGTCCGAGCCTGCTGGCCGCGTCGGTGCCCGAGCCGCCGATGATCCGGCGCAGCGAGGCCATCTCGTCCTCGTTCAATGTCGTGGGGCGAGAGCGCAGCAGACTGAGCAACCGCAGCTCCTCGAAGGCATGCGTGTCCGCCAGCAGCGGATCGATGTCGGCCAGGATGTAGGGGGTCGCGTAGATCGGGTTGTGCTGCACGAACTGTCGCAACGACAACAGCGCTGTATGCGCCTTGAGCAGCTCCGAACGTTGCGCGAACTGCTGGTCGATCACGTCGCGCAGGGCGATCAGACCGCTGCGTTCCAGCAGTTCGTCGGCCAGGGCGACGGAGTCGGACACCCCGGCGTGCATCACTGCGATCGAGATCCGGATACCGAACATGCCGAACCGATCGAGTAGCGCCGCGCGGGTGGATGCGTCCACCGGCAGTGCACTGTCCTCGCGCACGAAGCGGTCCACGCTCAGCATCGCTTTCGTCAGCGCGGCCGGCTCGACGCCGGCGAGCTTCTGCAGCGCGACGAATTCGCTTTGCCGCAGTGTCCGGGCGGTCAGTGCGAGCAGGCCGGACACCGGGACGACGGCCTGGCAGATCCCCGTCTTGTCCATCTCCTCGGTGAACCGCTTGGCCACATCCTTGGCCGACATCATCGCGTCGATGCGACCGGCACCGATCTCGTCGGCCCGCGAGGCCACGCCGATGACGCCGAGTGCGCCCGAGGATCCGCCGACCAGTTCGCCGATCTGTTTGAGCAGGGCGATGTCGGCCGCGTTGAGGGTGCGCAACAGAAACACCACCGCGTCGACGCGGGGCACGCCGTCCTCGGGGACGAGAAGCCGGTGGGTCCGCTGCGAGACGTCACGCGACAGTGACGAGGTGCCCGGGGTGTCGATGATCGTAGTGTCGACGAGCTCGGCGGCCGGCCACTCGACGTCGAGGTCCACCACATCCTCGGGGTTGAGCCCGGTGAAGCTGAAGGTGAGGCCCCGGTAGTTCGACTGGTCACTGACGCCCCGCGCGATCGGCACGTTGGAGCGACGGCCGCCGCGGTGGTTGGCGGTCACCTTGGGGGTGGGCCCGTGCCGGAACCAGGTGACGATGCGGGTCGCCTCGGTGGCATCGGTGGGTGCGATGTCCTCCCCGACCAGCGCATTGACGAGCGTCGACTTGCCTGCCTTGAGCGTGCCGGCCAGCGCGATGCGGATCGGCTGGTTGAGCCGGCGCCCGATGCGGTCGAGCTCGTTGTGCACGTCGGGCCGATCGCGGTATGCCGGGTCGCCCCGGTACGCCTTGATGGTGCCGCCCAGAATCGAGCGCACCTGATCGGCCGTGCTCACGCTGCGGAATCCACCTCTTCCAACCCGGACGTCGAACCGGGGTTCAATCGAAAACTAGCCCTTGGAGCTTAGTTGCCCGCGCCCGCCAGACCGTTGGCGTGGTCGACCACCTGGGTCAGGATGTTTTGCTGACGCTCCAGCTCTCTGACCCGGGCGTTGCGCTCGTTCTCCTCGACCCTCGCCGCGGCGAGGGTCGCCTGCAACGACTCGTTGAGCGAGCGGGTGGTCTGGTTGGCGATTCCGCGGTAGTGGTCGCGCAATTGTCGTTGGATGCCCTTGAGGCGGTCCCGCGATTCCTTGCCGACCACGAAGGCGACGTCGTCGATGAACTTGCGCATGTTGGTCTTGGCCTCACCGCGGACCCGGAGCATGCGGTTCTCCATGTCCTCCTTGTAGGCCTTGCGGCCCAGCACCAGGCCGGCGCCCAGCGACAGCGGGTTGAACATGCCCAGCCCGGCGAATGAGGTGAGCATGCCGAACATCAGCACACCGCCATAGGAGCCGCGCATACCGGTGATGACCTTGTGCCCGGCCTTGATCGGTTTTGCCTCCAGCCGGGCCAGCGATTTCATCTCACCGAATCCGGCGCCCATATCCCTGGCGTCGATCTGAGGCAGTTGCACCGCTTCCAGGCCTGCCTCGGTGAAGGTGCGGGCCACCTCGGCCGCCAGTGCCTCCGCCCGCTGATACGCCCAGACGAAGTTGTCGCCGACGGCGGTGGCCACCGCCTCCTCCAGCTCCGAGCCGATCTCGGCCCAGTGCAGCGTGGGGTCGCCGTTGTCGATCACCTTCTCGGCGTGCTGGGTGATGTTGCGGAACCGGTGGCGCAGATCGTGATCGACATCGGCGGTCAGGTCGGCGATGCCGTCGTTGAGCACCTGCTGCCACAGCGCGGTCTGCTGCAGGGCATCCTGGGCTTCCTGCTTGCGCCGTTCCAGCTCGGCGGTGAGCCGCTCGCGTTCATCCGGATCGGTGAAGGCGGACAGCTCGGAGTTCACGGCCAACAGCAGATGTTCTGCGGCCGAATGGATTTCGGCGACCACCTCGTCACGGATCCGGTCGCTCTCGCGGTTCAACACCCGGTCGGACAGGAATTTCACGATGGCCGGGAAGTTCGATTCCTCGTTGAGTTCCTTGTCGTTGAGCTGGATCGCGTGGCTGCGCAGCACACTGGAGACCGGGGTGATCGGAACGTTGACGCCCGCCCGCTGCAGGTGGCCGGTATTGGCGCCGACGATCTCGCGCCAGTGCGGGTACAGGTCGGTCTTGGTCGCGACGATCGTTGCCAACGGGCAGATTTCGATCGCCTGACGGATGAAGGTCATTTCCGGTTCGGTGAATTCCTGGCTGGTGTCGCTGACCATCAGCAGCGCGTCGGCGTCCGGCAGCAGGCCCAGGGTCGCCGAAAGGTGCGGCTGTCCGAGCCCGCCGACACCCGGGGTGTCGACGAAGGCCAGCCCACCCTTGAGCAGGGGGCTGGGGGCGGTCACCTCGACCCGCAACACCTCACGGCCCCCGGCCTGCGGAGCGCGGCGCAGGTCGTTGGTGACCTCCGACGGCGGGATGTCGATCAGTTCGGGTTCGGCCCCGTCGGGCCGGGCCACCACCAGGCGCGCCGACGCCTGCTCCCCGTAGGCGACGACGGTGGCCAGCACGGTGGATTCGTCATCGCCGACACGGGCCACAGGGATGTTGAGCAGCGAGTTCAGCAGCTGGCTCTTGCCCTGCTTGAGCTGGCCGGCGATGACCACTCGGATCTGCGGGTCATTGATGCGCACCTTCGCCAACCTCAGGCGCTCCACCAGATCGCCGCGGTCGTAGGTCGCGGCGATCGTGCTGGTGTGGTCGATGAGTTCGACGATCACCTTGACCTTGCGCGGGTCGCCCGCCGCGGCCGGGCGCGGGTCACTGGGTTGCGTCATGGAAGTCCCTCCTGCGTGCCGGGCTCAACGGTAGGCGCGCCGATGGGACGGGGACCACCCGCGTACGGATGGCCCCCGCCCCTGTGCGGATCGGATCAGAAGGCGTCGAACCCGGTGTCGGTCGCATTGTGCGACGCGACGTCGGTGTGGGACTGCGAGTGCGAGTCGTAGCTGTTACCCGAGCCCAGCGCCGAGCTGGTGTCGTTGTGCGACCCGAAGGACGTGTCGTTGTGCGACGCGGTGTCGTTGTTCGACGCGAACGCGGTGTCGTTGCCCGACCCGATGTTCGAGGTGTAGCTCGACGAGTTGTCCTCGACGGTGTGCGTCGATTCGGTCTTCACCGAGGTGTGCGTCGAGTTGTCCTGCGTGTTCCGGCTGCCGTAGTCACCGTCGACCGTGGTCTGGTTTCCGCCGACCGCGTGGGTCGAGGCATCGGTGAGGATGATCGAGCCGGCGTTGCCGCCGTCGCCACCGGACGCACCGCCGCTGCCGATACCGATCAGGCTGTCACCGCCCGACGCGCCGCCGCCGTGGCCGCCGCTCATGTCGACGTCCTTGATCACCGGGCCGTCGTTGCCGGACACCACGTCGCCGCCGGCGTGCTGCGAGCTGTCCTCGATGGCATTGCCCTCACCCACGTTGACGTGCGAACCCGAACCGGCCCAGACGTCACCGTTGTTGGTGGTGTTGCCGTCACCGAGCACCGCCCCGTCGCCGCTGACGATGTCGCCCTTGTTCTCGCCGTCGACCACCACGCCGCCGTTGGTGGCGGTGTTGGTGCTCTTGTCGCCGAGGGTGATGTCACCGAAGCCGAGGTTGAACGCACCCTGCTGGGCGTTGGCGCCGGCGTCCTGGTTGGGGCTCATGATCGGCACGTTGTTGTGGCTGGCCCACTCGGTGTCGTTGTTGCTGGCCACCTGCGTCTGCGGGGAGAACGGCGAGGCGACCTGGTTCCCGAACTGCGCGGGGATGCTGTGGTGATCGGCGACCGCGCGCTGCAGGCCGAGCACCGGGTTGCCGCCGCCGAGCAGGACACCGGCTGGGGCCGCGGTGGCCGCGACGGCGTGCAGCTGGGCCGCGGTCACGTTGGGCAGGCCGGCGTCACGCAGGCTGCCGTCCGGATCGGCGATGAACGAAGCTGCCGAGGCGGGGCTACGGAACAGGTCCAGGATGAAGTCGATCAGAGTGGTCATTTCTCCAACCTTTCGGATGTTTCTGGGAGTCTCTGGTGAGTCCCCCGCCGGGCTCTCCGGCGATCTGGAGACAACGTTATGGGCGCGCCGCAGCCCCGGAAACGGGGTCGATTCCCCTCCCCGTATCGCCCCTACTCGGGGTGCAGGGGGTGGCCCCAATAGGGGCTTAGGGGATATGTAGGGGCAGGGGCGGGAGGCCCCGGATCTATTGACGTTTTCGCAGGTAAACGCAATAAGCGCACGACCACTTGGGTCGTGCGCTTATCGGAACGCTGGGGCAGATCAGTCGAAGATGTCGAATCCGCCGCCGCTGTCGGTGTGGTGCTGGTCGTCGACGATCGGGTGGTCCCACTCGGGGGCCGGTGCCGGGTCGACGATCGGTGCGTCCTCGATGACGGGTTCGTTGAACTGCAGCGATACGTCGTCGAGCGGCTGATTCACGAGGCTGTCGTCGTCGATGGCCGCCACCGAAGACACCAGGTGGTCCGCAGCGCCGGACTGATCGATGACCTGGCCGGCCGTCGAGTCCCAGGCATCGTTGGGGGCATCGAGCGGCACGTGATCGCCGAAGGCGTCGAACGCCGCGGTAGCCGCGCCGCTGGCCCAGACGTTGCCGCCCGGATCGGTGGCGCTGAGGTCGCCGAACCCGGCGTTGGGGCCGGTCATGGACAGCGATTCCGATACGACGGGAATCAGGTTGTTGACGTCCGCGCTGGTCACATCGGTCAGATGGGCATCGGCGATGGCCTGGGCCGGGTCGGCGGCATAGTGGGCAGCGGCATCGGGGTCGCGTACCAGCGACATCACAAAGTCCAGCAGTGTGTTCGCCATGCTCCACCTCCTCAACAGTTCGATTTGAATGCTAGCCAGCTGTGAGGGCGCTGGGATCGGTGCCGAACCCACCCCTGTCCGGCCGCCGTTAGGGGGGTGGACATTAGGGGATTGACGCCACTAGGGGTTCAATCACGGGCCCAGGGGATCCCAGCAGTTAGGGTGAGGTTCGGCCGAGACAACAGGAGTGACGCCTGATGACCGACTCACTGGGGTTGTCGATCGGGATGACCAACCTGGCGGCAGCCCGCGAAGGCCGCCAACCGGTGATCCGCCGATCGATCTTCACCTTGCACAACGACCGTGCTCCAGATGTGGGCGAATACACCGGCAGCGGATTGCCGCTGGCCGGATTCGTCGAGCGGGTCGGCGACCCGGTGCCCCTGGTCGCCGCGGACGGGTCCCAGCACCGCGGAGAACTGGTGCTGGCCGAGGCACTGGACGTGATGGCCCGAGCCGCGGGAGGCGGCTCCCCGGTCGCCATCGCCGTGCCTGCGCACTGGGGTCCGAGCACCGTCGGTGCGTTGCGCGGCGCGATCCGGCACAAGCCCGCACTGTCACCTGGCGGCGTGCCGCCGGCGCTGGTGCCCGACTCTCTCACCGCGCTGGCGGCCCTCCGCGCCGATCCCGGGCTCCCCACCGAAGGTGTCGTGGTGCTGTGCGATTTCGGCGGCAGCGGCACGAGCGTCACGCTGGCCGACGCCGGCGCGGGTTTCGCCACCATCGGGCAGACGGTCCGTTATCCCGATTTCTCCGGCGACCAGATCGACCAGGCGTTGCTCAACCATGTACTCAGCGGGATCGCGGCCGCCAACGACGCCGATCCGGCGGGCACCGCAGCGGTCGGTTCGCTGGCGCGGCTGCGGGCCGAGTGCCGTCAGGCCAAGGAGCGGCTGTCGGCCGAAACGGCGACCTCCATTCCCACCGAGCTGCCCGGATTCAATTCCGAGTTCAGGGTGACCCGCCCCGAACTCGACCAACTCATGTCCGCGCCTTTGGCGGGCCTGCTGGATGTCGTCGAAGACACGTTGCAGCGCAACAACATTGCGTTGTCGAGTGTGAACGCGGTAGCGACCGTGGGCGGCGGCGCGGCGATCCCGTTGGTGACCCAGCGGGTGTCGGAGCGGTTGCGCGCACCGGTGGTGACAACCCAGCGACCCCAACTGGATGTGGCCGTCGGGGCCGCCCTGGTCGCCGAGCGCGTCGCGGAGGCCGGCGCGGCGACGGGCATGGCTCCCGCAGTGGCGGCCGCAGATGCACCAACGGGTTTGGCTCCCGAGGTGGCCGCCGCCGACGCGCCAACGGGCATGGCCCCGACGAGTCTGGGTCCGGCAGCCGGTGCCGACTCGGGGAATTTCGGCGCCCTGGCCTGGTCGCAGGATGACGCACCCGGCAATGAGCCGGTGCCGTACGCGGGCGGCGAATACGAGACTCCCGCAGACATGACGGCGGCACGGCCACCGGTGGAATTCAGCCACGACGAAGAGATGATCGACGCCGGACCGGCGCCGCTCCCCTGGTACAAACGCCCCCCGATCCTGTTCGGGGCAGCGGCCGCGGCCGCCCTGCTGGCCGCCGGTGGACTCGCGGTGACTTTGACCAGCTCCGAAGGGGATTCGACTCCGGTCACCGAAACCAGTACCACCTACTCGATGGGTCCGTCGCCCGAAGGCCCGCCGCCCGAGCCGGTCACCACCGTGACCGAGGGGCCCGACGGCGTCAAGACCACCACTGTCGTGGTGCCGCCCCCGCCGCCGGAGACGACGACGTCGCCACCGGAAACCACCACGACGACCAGCCCGACCACCACAACGACGACCACGACCACCACGCCGTCTACAACCACGACGACCCGCACCACGACCACCACGACGCAACCGCCGACGACAACGACGCAGCCCCCGACGACGACGCAACCGCCGACCACCACCCAGCCGCCGGTCACGACCACTGCGGCAGAGGGCGGCGGCGGCGCCTAGGCCGGCACCGATGACCGACCCGGCGCCGGAGCCCGTTCCGGAGCTTCCGTTGGCTGCCCGATCGGCGATCGATGAGGTGCTGACCGACCCGGCTGCTCCGGTCAAGCTGTTGGTGTCCGGCGGCATCGGAACCGGGAAGAGCACAGTGCTCGCCGCGGTCCGCAACGCGCTGCGGGAGGCCGGCCGCGTCGTGTTGACCCGTGCGCCCCGGCCGGGTGACGCACCTGAGTCCGCGTTCGTCGTCGACGACGCGCACTTTCTCGCCGACAGTGAAATCGACTGCCTTGCAGAGAAAGTCGCCGATCCGGCGGCGACCGTCGTGGTGGCCTGCGAGCCGCTGACCCACCGCATGCCGTTGGTCACGTTGGCCACCGCGCTGGAGCGGGAGAACCCGGTGGTACGGCTCGGGCCCATCCCGACAGCCGAGGTGGGCCGGACCCTGAGCACGGCACTGGGAGCCCCGGCAACCCCGGAGACCGTCAGATCGGTGTTGGGCGCGACTGCCGGATTGCCATTTCTGTTGCGCGCCGAGGCGGATGCGGTCGATGCACCGGCCGACGCCGCCCGGTTCGCGTTGTTGCAACGGCTGCGCAGAGTTGACGACGACACCCGCGACGCGCTGCTGATCCTGTCGTTGAGCCACGATCTCGGTCCCGACGACGTGGCGGCGGCGCTGCGGTTGACCGGTACCGAGGCGGCCGCACTGGTGGATCGGGCTCGGGCCGGTGGGTTGGTGGAACCGTCACATGACCGGCGGTTCGTACGGATGGTTCACGAATCACTGGCCCAGATCGCGGGCGCCGCTCGCCACCACGAGATCGAATCCTCTCTTCTCTCTTCACAACTCGAGCTGTCCACTTTGTCGGCCGACCTCGCCGTGCGGCTGGCCGAGCACGGATTGCGCGACGACCGACTGGCCGAGGCGCTCGCTGAGCACGCCGCCCACAACCGCGCCCGGCCCGCGCGGGCGGCCCGGCTCTACCGGGCCGCGGTCACGGCCGGCGCTGCGGCGGTGAGCACCCGGCTGGCCGATGCACTGGCGCTGGCCGGCGACTGCACCACCGCGGCCCGGATGGCCGACGAACTGCTCGGCTCCGAGGACCCGGCCGAACGGGCGACCGCGGTGCGGATCGCGGCCAGTGTCGCCGTGCACGACGGCGGCGCGGCCCAGGCCGCCGACCTGTTCCGGTGGCTCGGCCCGTACCCGGACGTCCTGGTCAGTTCGGCGAGCACGACCGCCTTCCTCGCGGCGGGTGACGGCGAGGCCGCGCGGGCGTCTGCGAGTACCGAGGCGGCCGGGCCGCCCACCTCGACGGCACGGGCGGCCCGCAGCCTCGCCGAAGGTTTGGTGCTGTCACTGGATCAGCCGTTCGCGGTGACCGTGGCCCGGCTGGGGCAGGCCGTCACATCCGAATATCAGGCCGCCGGCGTCGCCCCCGATACCCCGGCGGCGTTGGTGACGCTCGCGGCTCTGCACGGCGGCGATTCGGTGCGGGCACGCAGTGTGATCAGCCGGGCGGTCCGGGCCGGCGCGGCGGGTGACGAAGTTTTCAGTGCGGCTCGACACCGCCTGCTGCTGGGCTGGGTGAAGATGCAGGACGGTCAGCTCGGCGCGGCCGGCGCGGACGCTGCCGCCGCCGAATCGGGCGAGGATCTGCATCGGCGCGACGCCTTGTGGGCCGCCGCGCTGCGTACCGCGATCGCCCGGCGCAGCGGGGACAGCGGCGCGGTGCAGAAGCACTGGTACGCGGCGGTGGAGGTGCTCGCCGAGTATTCGATAGACCTGTTCTCCCTGCTGCCGCTCGGCGAGTTGTGGGTGGCCGGCGCCCGCATGCGCCAGGTCGACCGGCTGGAACACCCGCTGTCCGAGGCGTGGGACCTGCTTGCAGCGCTCGGCAACCCGGTGCTGTGGTCGGTGCCGCTGCACTGGGCGGGTGTGCACGCCGGGATTCTGGCCAACTCCCCCGGGGCGGTCGCCCCACATGGTCAGGCCCTGACGGCTGCCGCCGGACAGAGTGCCTTCGCCCGGGCACTGGCCAACGGTGGGCGCACCTGGTTGCGGGTGCTGGCCAACCACGTCGACATCGACGAGGTCACGGCCGCGGCGCGGGCACTGTCTCAGTTCGGCCTGACCTGGGATGGCACCCGGTTGGCGAGCCAGGCCGCGCTGCAGACCCCGGATGCGCGCGTGTCCCAGGCGATGCTGCAGCTGGCCCGCGATCTCAAGCAGACCAGTGCGGTCGAGGATGTCGAGGTCGCCTCAATGGTGTCGACGTCCCCGGCGGCCGCCGCCGCCACGCCCGCGCAGGGTCGGGCGTCGACCAAGTTGTCCGACCGCGAGCGGGAGGTGGCCGAACTGCTGCTGCTCGGGATGCCCTACCGCGATATCGGCAGCCAGCTGTTCATCTCGGCGAAGACCGTCGAGCATCACGTGGCCCGGATTCGGCGGCGTCTCGGAGCCGAGTCGCGCACCGAAATGTTGTCCATGTTGCGGGCGATGCTGGCGCCGCAGGGCTGAGAGCTCTACCACAGTCCTCTCCAAGTTAGGTAAGCCTCGGTAGCGGCACGAAACACGTAAATGTCACTATGAGCTGAAGGAAGCTAAGTTACCGACGGGTAACTAGGCCTAAGTTACCGTCGGGTAACTCGCGAAATGGAGGCGTTTCTGTGGAGAGTCTCGAACACACCCTGACTCTGTCACGGCTGATTATCGGTCTGCTCGCCACGCTCGTAGTGCTGGCGTTCGCCGCCAAGCGCGTGCTGTGGCTGACCAAGCTGATCAGCTCCGGGCAGAAGGTTGGCGATGAGCGTGGCCGCAAGGACCATCTGGTCCAGCGCTTCCTCAACCAGAACAAGGAAGTCTTCGCCCAGTCGAAGCTGCTGAAGTGGTCGATCCCCGGTATCGCGCACTTCTTCACGATGTGGGGCTTCTTCGTCCTCGCCACCGTGTACCTCGAGGCCTACGGGGTGCTGTTCAACCCCGAGTTCCACATCCCGTTCGTCGGCCGCTGGGCGGTACTGGGCTTCCTGCAGGACTTCTTCGCCGTCGCCGTGCTGGCCGGCATCATCGTCTTCGCGATCATCCGCATCCGTAAGAACCCCGAGCAGCTGGGCCGCGAGTCGCGCTTCTACGGCTCGCACAACGGCGGCGCCTGGACGATCCTGATCATGATCTTCCTGGTCATCGCGACCTATGCGGTGTTCCGTGGTGCTGCCGTCAACGTGCTGGGCGAGAACTTCCCGTACCAGTCGGGCGCCTTCTTCTCCGACGGCATGGCCGCGCTGCTGGCTCCGCTGGGCCACACCGCCAATGTCTGGCTGGAGAGCATCGCATTGCTCGCCCACCTCGGCGTCATGCTGGCCTTCCTGCTGATCGTGCTGCACTCCAAGCACCTGCACATCGGCCTGGCCCCCATCAACGTCACGTTCAAGCGCCTGCCTGACGGCCTCGGCCCGCTGCTGCCGATGGAATACAAGGGCGAGAAGATCGACTTCGAGGACCCCGCCGAAGACGCGGTGTTCGGCAAGGGCCGGATCGAGGACTTCACCTGGAAGGCCAACCTCGACATGGCGACCTGTACCGAGTGCGGTCGCTGCCAGTCGCAGTGCCCGGCCTGGAACACCGGTAAGCCGCTGTCCCCCAAGCTCGTGATGATGAACCTGCGCGACCACCTGTTCGCGAAGGCCCCGTACATCATCGAAGGCAAGACGATGCCCGAGGAGGGCTCGGTCGACTTCGCCAAGCTGGGTGACAGCCTGCACGGCCACGGTGTGCCCGAAGACGGCTTCGCCCGCATCGAGGGCTCCGGACCCGAGCAGGCGCTGCGCCCGCTGGTCGGCACCGCCGAGCAGGGCGGCGTCATCGACCCCGACGTGCTGTGGTCCTGCACCAACTGTGGTGCCTGCGTCGAGCAGTGCCCGGTCGACATCGAGCACATCGACCACATCGTCGACATGCGCCGCTACCAGGTCATGGTCGAGTCGGAGTTCCCCGGGGAGCTCGGCGTGCTGTTCAAGAACCTGGAGACCAAGGGCAACCCCTGGGGCCAGAACGCCAAGGACCGCACCAACTGGATCGACGAGGTCGACTTCGACGTGCCGGTCTACGGCGAGGACGTCGAGAGCTTCGACGGCTTCGAGTACCTGTTCTGGGTCGGTTGTGCCGGCGCCTACGAGGACCGCGCCAAGAAGACCACCAAGGCCGTCGCCGAACTGCTGGCGGCCTCGGGCGTGAAGTTCCTGGTGCTGGGCACCGGTGAGACCTGCACGGGTGACTCGGCTCGCCGATCCGGCAACGAGTTCCTGTTCCAGCAGCTGGCCGCGCAGAACGTCGAGACCATCAACGAGCTGTTCGAGGGTGTCGAGACGGTCGACCGCAAGATCGTGGTCACCTGCCCGCACTGCTTCAACACGATCGGCCGCGAGTACCCGCAGCTGGGCGCCAACTACACCGTGGTGCACCACACGCAGCTGCTCAACCGCCTGGTCCGGGACAAGAAGCTGGTGCCGGTCAAGTCCACCGGCGGCCCCGAGGTCACCTACCACGACCCGTGCTTCCTCGGCCGTCACAACAAGGTCTACGAGGCTCCGCGTGAGCTGGTCGAGGCCTCCGGCGTGACGCTGAAGGAAATGCCCCGCCACGCCGACCGCGGCCTGTGCTGTGGTGCCGGTGGCGCGCGGATGTGGATGGAAGAGCACATCGGCAAGCGCGTGAACGTCGAGCGCACCGAAGAGGCGATGGACACCGCCTCGACCATCGCGACCGGCTGCCCGTTCTGCCGCGTGATGATCACCGACGGTGTCGACGACGTGGCCGCTGCCCGCAACGTCGAGAAGGCCGAAGTGCTCGACGTCGCCCAGCTGCTGCTGAACTCGCTGGACAAGAGCGCCGTCAAGCTGCCCGAAAAGGGCACTGCGGCCAAGGAATCCGAGAAACGGGCCGAGGCACGCGCCGAGGCTGAGGCCAAAGCCGAAGCCGCGGCGGCGGCTGCCGCACCGGCGGTCGAGGAAATCGCAGAAGAGGCACCGGCCGCGGCCACCACTGCCGAAGCCAAGCCGGTGACCGGTTTGGGTATGGCGGGCGCCGCCAAGCGCCCCGGCGCCAAGAAGGCGGCCCCGGCCGCCGAGGCCTCAGCCGCCCCGGCTGCGGCAGCGGCACCGGTCAAGGGTCTGGGCATGGCCGGCGGCGCGAAGCGTCCTGGTGCCAAGAAGACCGCGGCTCCGGCCGCCTCTGCTGCCGAGGCTCCGGCCGCTCCGGCTGCTCCGGTCAAGGGCCTGGGCATCGCCGGCGGCGCGAAGCGTCCTGGCCCGAAGAAGGCTGCGGCTCCCGCCGCCGAGGCCGCTCAGGCCGCCGAGGCTCCCGCTGCACCGGCGGCACCTGCGGCACCGGTCAAGGGCCTGGGCATGGCGGCCGGCGCGAAGCGTCCTGGTGCCAAGAAGGCGGCTCCGGCAGCATCGGCCGCACCCGCCGCACCCGCCGCACCCGCGGCTCCGGCTGCTGAGGCACCTGCCGCTGCACCTGCGGAACCGGCCAAGCCGGAACCGCCGGTGGTCGGTCTGGGGATCGCCGCAGGCGCGCGTCGCCCGGGTGCCAAGAAGGCTGCCCCGGCTGCGCCCGCCGCTCCCGCGGCACCTGCGGCTCCCGCTGCCGAGCCGACACCGGAACCGGCCGCCCCGGCAGCTGAGAAGCCTGCCGAACCCGCCAAGCCGGAACCGCCGGTCGTGGGTCTGGGCATGAAAGCCGGCGTCAAGCGTCCCGGTAAGCGCTGAGCAAGTCCCTAACGCACCGAACGGCCATCTCCACCAAGGAGGTGGCCGTTCGGTGTATCTGGGGTATCAGCTGCCGCTGCCGCCGAAAGGCTTGGCCTTGACCGCGGGCGCCGCGACGACGGGGGCGATCGTGCCGGTGTAGGTGACGGTCGTGGTTTCGCCGAGGGTCATCGATCCGCCGGAGACCACGGTTGCGGGGCCCTGCTGCTGCGCCCCGCCGAGGGTCGCAGCGAGGACACCCATCGCGACGAGGGCGCTGCCGCCGAGGGCCGCGGCCAGGGTGTTGGCTCGGAAGATGCTGGTGGTTCGTGCCATGGGAATTGCCAATCGTGTTGAACTGTTGCCAACTCAAATACCCTTTGACCTGGGTAAATCGCCGGCCGGTTGTGTTCCAGCCATGGTTGCGCAGGTTTTTGCACGGCGCGCGGCCACCCAAGGGAATCCACAGCTGGTTGCCATAGGAATGGCAGGAAAGTCCACATATGCCGGGCCCTGGCAAATCGGCGGACTTGTGGCGGCGGCCACCTGTGGATCGGCAAATTCCAAAATCAGTGGACGGTGATGAGACCATGGAGGACGTGACTACCCATCAGTTGCCGTGGCATACCGGTCAAAACCCGAAGCCGCGTACGTTTACCCAGTCCACGAAGCTGCAGGACGTCCTGTACGAGATCCGTGGACCGGTACACGAGCAGGCCTCACGGCTGGAAGCTGAAGGGCACCGCATCCTCAAGCTCAACATCGGCAACCCCGCGCCGTTCGGCTTCGAAGCACCCGACGTGATCATGCGCGACATGATCCAGGCCCTCCCCAATGCGCAGGGCTACTCCGACTCCAAGGGCATCGCCAGCGCGCGCCGCGCGGTGTTCACCCGGTACGAACTGGTCGAGGGTTTCCCCCGGTTCGACATCGAGGACGTCTATCTGGGCAACGGCGTCTCCGAGCTCATCACCATGACCCTGCAGGCGCTGCTGGACAACGGCGATCAGGTGCTCATCCCTGCCCCCGACTACCCGCTGTGGACAGCCTCGACCGCACTGGCCGGCGGCACTCCGGTGCACTACATGTGCGACGAGACCCAGGGCTGGAATCCCGATGTCGCCGACATCGAGTCCAAGATCACCGAGCGCACGAAGGCGCTCGTGGTGATCAACCCGAACAACCCCACGGGCGCGGTATACAGCCGCGAAACCCTGGAGCAGATGGTCGAGTTGGCCCGCAAGCATCAGCTCCTGCTGCTGGCCGACGAGATCTACGACAAGATCCTCTACGACGACGCCAAGCACATCTCGCTGGCGACTTTGGCGCCTGACATGCTGTGCCTGACTTTTAATGGACTGTCCAAGGCCTACCGGGTGGCCGGCTACCGCTCCGGCTGGCTGGTCATCACCGGCCCCAAGGAGCACGCGAGCAGCTTCATCGAGGGCATCAGTCTGCTGTCGAATATGCGGTTGTGCCCGAATGTGCCTGCCCAGCATGCGATTCAGGTCGCGCTGGGTGGCCATCAGAGCATCGACGATCTGGTGTTGCCGGGCGGTCGGCTGCTCGAGCAGCGTGACACCGCGTGGACGAAGCTCAATGAGATCCCCGGGGTGTCCTGTGTGAAGCCCTCGGGTGCGCTGTACGCGTTCCCGCGCCTGGATCCCGAGGTGCACGACATCCACGACGACGAGCAGCTGGTGCTCGACCTGCTGTTGCAGGAGAAGATCCTGTTGACGCAGGGCACGGGATTCAACTGGCCCACACCGGATCACCTGCGCATCGTCACGCTGCCGTGGTCGCGGGACCTGGCCCAGGCCATCGAGCGGCTGGGCAACTTCCTGGCCGGCTACCGCCAGTAGAACCCCGCGCCGACAAGACGGTTTCTGACGCAAAACGGCCCAAACCTGTCAGAAACCGTACCCTCGGCGAATCACTGAGCCACAGCAGCCCGCTCTACTCTGTCGGGGTGGCGCACACGCATTCCCACTCCCATTCGCTGGCCGGCCCGTCTCCGCTGGGTCCGCTGGCCGCCCGCATCGTCGTCGGCCTGCTGATCGCCATCGGTCTTGCGGTCATCGTCGGCGCCGCCGTGCTGTGGCCCAGCCACCAGAAGGTCGACATCCCGCTGCCGTTCCAGAACGCCGCGGGCGGCGCTGTCACCACCGAGGCCGGGCACGTGGTGTCCAGCACCCTGGCCGACTGCGGCAGCCCGTCCGCCGGGGGCGTGTTGACGTCCGCGCCGAGGCCTGCAGTCCCGGGCGGCGGCACGTGTGTGCAGAACCTGGTGTCCATCGATTCAGGACCGAACAAGGGCGCTAAGACACTGCTGGAGTTCACCACTGGGCCCGGGCAGCCGAATCTTGCAGCCGGAGACAATATCCGGGTGAGCCGCCAGGTCGATGAGGCCGGCACGACGAGCTATGCGTTCTTCGACTACGAGCGCACCTGGCCGTTGATCGCCCTGGCCACGGTGTTCGCCGTGGTGATCGTGGCGGTCGCGCGCTGGCGTGGGCTGCGGGCCATCATCGGCATCGTGGTGGCGTTCGCGGTGCTGATGATCTTCCTGTTACCCGCGCTGCGCGACGGCGCCCCGGCGGTCCCGGTGTCGCTGGTGGCCTCGGCGGCGATTCTGTACGCGGTGATCTATCTGGCCCACGGCGTCAGCCTGCGCACCAGCGCGGCCCTGCTGGGCACCCTCACGTCCTTGTTACTGGCTGCCATATTGTCTTGGGCAGCAATCGAATTGGCCCATTTGACGGGGTTGTCCGAAGACCAGAACAACGAAGTCGCGGCATACATGGGCAACGTGTCGATCACCGGACTGCTGTTGGCCGGGTTCATCATCGGCTCGCTCGGTGTGCTCAACGACGTGACCATCACCCAGGCCTCGGCGGTGTTCGAGCTGGCCGAGCACGGCGGGAGCCGACGCTCGGTTTTCGTCGGCGCTATGCGGGTGGGCAGCGACCACATCGCCAGCACGGTTTACACCCTGGTGCTCGCGTATGCCGGCAGCGCGTTGCCGCTGCTGCTGTTGTTCAGCGTGGCCAACCGGTCGTTGGCCGACGTGCTGACGGGTGAGAGCGTGGCCATCGAAATCGCCCGGTCCGCGGTGGGCGGTATCGCCCTGGCGCTATCGGTCCCGTTGACGACGGGGATCGCCGCGGTATTGGCGACGCCCACGACGAGCGTCAGCCGGCGAGGTCCTTCTCGGTGAGTTCGGTCGCGGCCAGTGCGGCGGCCAGCGTGTCGTGGCGGAACACCGAGGTGACGTGGTCGTGCACCACCCGGAATGCGGCAGCGCCGGGGTGAGCCGTGCCGTCCGCGGCCCGCACGGTCTGTTCGACGACGACCACGCCGTCGTGCACGAACATCCGCCCCGGTGTCACGGTGTCGCCGGCGGATGCGGCCCAGTCGCGGAGGGCGGCATGTCCCTGGGCGGCCCCATTGGCATCGCCCAACTCGATGTCATCGCTGGACAGAGCGATCAGGGTGTCGACGTCGTTGTCGTTCAGCGCGTCATGCCAGGCCAGAACCGTGGCGATCTCGGATGTGGTCATGAACGAAACGTACGCCACTCAGAACGGTGTGCGTTCGAGCCAGGCGTCCCACGTCGCGGTGTCGCCGAACACCTCGAGCCCGAGTTCGGCTGCACTGCGCCGCCGCGTGACGGCCAACAACAGGTCCCGAGCCGGCCCGCGCAGTGCGACGGTGCCCTTGCCGTGACTGTGGGACCACCCGAGCCCGTCCTCGTCGTGCTCCACCGTCCACTCCCCCGTGGGGCCCAGACTGTCGTCGGTCGCATGCAGGTGGATGCTGGTGTCCAACGGGAGCGGTTCTTTGTGCCGCTTGTTGGCCATGCCGGTGGAGATCTCCAGCCATTCACTGACGGCGTCGGCGGCCAGGTCGGCCGGCAGCTCGAACGCGGTCCCCACGGCCAGCGCCGCGTCGGCGTGGTGGACCGCCGCCTCGTGTACGCGCCGCCGGATCCACCAGCCCCCGGGTTTGGGGCCAAGGAACGTCCACACCCGGGTATCGGTGCCGACCTGATCGACGGCCTTGAGAACCTGGATCGCGCCCGCATTCAGCCACTCGATCGCGGCGTCGGGATCGTCGGGCGGCTTGCCCTCATGGACCTCACGCGGGTCCAGAGGCGATACCCGACGCTCGGAGATAATCTGTGCCGCCCAACGGTTTCCGCGCCCGACGTGGCGGAACAGTTGCTTGAGCGTCCACTCCGGGCACGTCGGCACCGGCGTCTCAGGATCGCTGGAGGCGATCAGCTCCCCGAAGGACCGGGTCTGGTCGAGCAGTGCAGCTCGGAAGTCCACGTCACGAACTTACCGCTGTGCGTGCCTTCCCGAGCGCGATCGGCAGAGTCGACCAGCCACGCAGAATCCGGGTCTCGCGACGACTTCCTTCGCCCGCCGCCCGTGCGTCGGGGAAGCGGTCGAAGAACGTCTGCAGGCCGACCTGGCCCTCGGCCCGCGCGAGGGCCGCGCCGAGGCAGAAGTGGCGGCCGCCGGAGAATGAGAGGTGTCGCCCGGCGTTGTCACGTTCGATGTCGAAGCGGTGCGGGTCGGCGAACACCGCGGGGTCTCGATTGGCCCCGGCAAGGTGCACGATGACGAGTTCTCCGGCTTGCACCGGGGTTCCGGCCACTTCGGTGTCACGGAGGGCCACCCGCGCGCTCATCAGCACCGGGGAGTCCAGCCGCAGGATCTCCTCCACCGTGTTCGGCCACAGCTCGGGGCGCGCGGCCAGGGTGGTGAGATGTTCGGGATGGTCGAGCAGCATGCGGATGCCGTTGCCCAGTAGGTTGACCGTGGTCTCGAACCCGGCCGCCAGCACCAGCCCGGCCAGCGCCCGCAACTCGGCCTCGTTGAGCGGTTCACCGGCCGCACCGGCATCGGAGGCCTGGATGATCTGGCTGAGCAGGTCCTCACCCGGGTTGCGCCGTAGTTGACGCAGGTGGTCGGTCAGCCAGGACTCGAATCCTTTGATGCCGGAGTTCACCTCCTGGTACTGCCGCCAGGTCAGCCCGATGTCCAGGCTCGGCGCGCCGAGCTCGCCGAATCGCAGGATCTGGGGCCGGTCTGCGTCGGGCACACCCAGGATGTCGCTGATCACCGCGACCGGCAATTGGGCGCAGTACCGGTCGACGATGTCGACCACACCGTCGTCGTCCATCGCGTCCAGCAGTTCGTTGGCGGTCTCCTGGACCCGTTCGCGCAGCCGGGCGACCGCGCGAGTGGTGAACACCGAGGAGACCAGCTTGCGGTAGCGGGTGTGATCGGGAGGTTCCACCGCGAGCAGAGACGGCGGCAGCAGCGGGTGCAACGACCCGGTGTCGGTCTTGTCGGCCACCCAGCGCAGCGGCTTGGGCAGGTTGCCGCCGAGCCGCGACACCCGGAAGTCATCGGAGCGCAGCAGCTCGGTGGCTACGTCGTGGTCGAAGGTCATCAGGAGGGCGCGGCCGCGCACAATCGGTCCGCGACGGCGCATTTCGTCGGCGAAAGGCGCCGGGTCGGCCCGCACCGCCGGGTCGGCGATGAGCCGAGCCTGCGGATCGCCATGACGCATCCCGAACGCAGAAATGCCTCGAACCACCCCGTGCAGGGCCATCCACCGGATTCGTTCCCGCATGGCCCGAGCCTACGACCGCAGAATTTGTTCTACAAGCGTCAAACAGTGGCGACGGGGCGGCCCAACGCGTAGACGCGCCATCCGGCTTCCCGCCACCGTTGTGCGTCCAGGCAATTGCGGCCGTCCACAACGACTTTGACGCGCACGGTATCGGCCAGCTCGGCCGGGTCCAGGTCGACGAACTCGGCCCACTCGGTGAGCACCAGCACCGCGTCGGCGCGGTCGCAGGCTTCGATGACCGAGGTGGAGTAGTTCAGCGTGGGAAACACCCGCTGCGAGTTGTCCATCGCCTTGGGGTCGTACACGTTGACCGCGGCACCGTTGAGCTGCAGCATGCCGGCGACGTTGAGCGCCGGAGAATCGCGGACATCGTCGGATTCGGGCTTGAAGGCCGCGCCGAGGACGGCAATGTTGGCGCCCAGCAGGGATCCGCCGCAGGCCCGCGTCGTCAGTTCCACCATGGCGGTACGGCGGCGCATGTTGATGCTGTCGACCTCACGCAGGAAGGTCAGAGCATGGTTGGCGCCCAGTTCACCGGCGCGGGCCATGAACGCCCGGATGTCCTTGGGCAGGCAGCCGCCGCCGAAGCCCAAGCCCGCGTTGAGGAATCGGCGCCCGATGCGCGGGTCATAACCCAACGCATCGGCGAGCAGCGTGACATCCGCGCCCGTTGCTTCACATACTTCGGAAATCGCGTTGATGAATGAGATCTTGGTGGCCAGGAAGGCGTTCGCCGACACCTTGACCAGCTCGGCGGTCTGAAGGTCAGTGACCAGGAACGGCACACCCTCGGCAATCAGCGGGGCGTACAGCTCACGGATCTCGAATTCGGAGCGGACTGAATCCTGCTGCACACCAACCACAATGCGATCCGGGTGCAGCGTGTCGTGCACGGCGTACCCCTCGCGGAGGAACTCCGGATTCCAGGCCACCTCGACGTCCACGCCCGCAGGTGCCAGCCCTCGGGCCCGCTCGGCCAGGTCGGCCGCGGTCCCGACCGGGACTGTGGACTTGCCGACGATCACCGCGGACCGGCGCAGGCGTGGCACCAGGGTGTCGATGACGGCGTGCACATGACGCAGATCGGCGCTGTACTCGCCCTTCTTCTGCGGGGTGCCGACGCCGAGGAAGTGCACGTCGGCGAAATCGGCGGCCTCGTCATAGTCAGTGGTGAACCGCAGGCGCCCGGCAGACAGGTTGTCGTTCAGCACCTTGCGCAGGCCGGGCTCGTAGAACGGGATGTCACCGGCGGCGAGTTTGGCCACCTTGCCCGGGTCGATGTCGACCCCGATCACCTCGTGGCCGAGTTCGGCCATACCCGCCGCATGTGTCGCGCCCAGATAGCCGGTACCGAAAACGGTGCATCGCATACTGCCTGGATAGGCGGCCAGTATGAGCTAGCTGCTACGTGACACTGAGCGGCAGGCCAACGTCAGGTAACGGTTGGAGGCGGCGCGCTAAATCCGCGGTCAGTGCCCGCCGAATGACGGGAAGGGCCACAGCGGGCCATTGCCACCGCCCGAGCCGCGCGAACCACCGGAGCCGGATCCACCGGGATTCCAACCTCCGGACCCCGAGCCACCCGGGTTCCAGTCACCCGAGCCACCGGAGCGTCCCGGATTCCAGTCACCTGAGCCGCCGGAGCGACCGGGATTCCAGTCACCCGAGCCCCGGCCCGGATTCCAGCCCGAGCTCGGACCTGAACCCGATCCCGGTTCCCAGTCATCCGAGCCTGAGCCGGGCCACTGCGGGGTTTGGGGCTCATGCCGCGACGGCGGATCCCACGGCTGACGCTGCGGCGGGTCCCAGGGCGGACGGAAGATGTTCGGCAGCCGCGGCGCAGGCGGCAACACAACCAGCGGCGGGATGTAGGGCGCCGGCGGGTTGTAGACCGGTGCCGGCGGCGGCGCCACCGGGATCGGGGCGGGCGGCGGAGCCTCGGGTGCCGGAGCAGGTGCCTCAGGCGCAGGCGGCGGGGCCGCGGCGGGCTGCTCG